>CAYSXM010000017.1:0-16931 GCA_964434905.1 uncultured Pirellulales bacterium
TCAACAGCGCCGGATCCTCGCCGGGAAGAAACTCGCGCAAGATGAACTCTTTGACCGTGGCTTGGATATCGTCCACCTGGTACCCACCTTTCAAATTGAACTCAGCCGGACGGCTCGTCGATGGCACGGCGTCCTTCGGCAGGCGAATTATGGTTGTTGCGAGGCCGCGCGCTCGGCCAACTGTTGGAAGCGAGGGTCGGTCGAGAAAATTTCAAACAGCCGCTTGGCGATCAGGGCGTGTCCCTGGGGGCCGGGGTGATGGTCCCAGGCCGACACACACAGGGATTGGGGGTCGCTTCCCTGGTAAACGTCGGCCAGGTCGATGACTTCAAAGCCCGCCGCCAGGGCGCGCTGCTTCAGCGGTTCGACATCTTGTTCGTCGTCCATGGCGATGGGAAAGGGGACGTTGATCCAGAAGGGAACGAGCTGGTGGTCGCGGCAAGTTCGCATGATTCGCCCGTTTCCCCAATCCAGAATGCGATCTTGAAAGGGCCCCAACCGCCGATAAGCGTCGTTGGCCGAGGTGCTCTTTTCCAGCCGGCTATCGGCGATGATGCCGCCCAAATCGTCGTAGGGAAGGGGCAGTTTCTTGTGTACGGCGTCGGCCAGGTGGGACAATACACGCCAGGTCTCCACCGAGTGGGCCACGTAAATCACGGCGTCTGGCTGGAAGGGCAGCGCACGCCGTTCGAGCACGGCGGGGTATTCCATCAAGGTGTAGCCAGCCACGGCGAAGTTCAACAATTCCCATCGAACCGTACCATCACGGTCGGCGGCTTCGTTCAACTGGCGTTCGACGATCGCCTCGTAGGTGTCGTCATCGCTGACGCCAACGCCCATCGGCTGCGAGGCACCCAACAGTGCCACGCGCACCGTGCGTGGCGGTTTCGATTGTTCGTATTGCCGATCGCGCATGCCCCATCGGTTCACAGAATAGGTGACTCCGTCGCGCTGCACGCGAACTTCGGGAATCAGCTCCACCGAGGGAACACCCTGCACCTGCCGGGTGAGTTTGCGATCGTGCATGAAGGGAATGAAATCGGCCGGGCGTGCCCGGTAAAGGCGCGCCAGTTCGGGGTTGTGCGCGCCGACCGCGGCGAGATTCTCGTAGTATCCTCGCTGCAATCGCGTGTAGTCGCGTTTGTTGTGCGACTCGCGGCGCAGGCTCCGAACGGCGTCGAAAACCAGTTGGCCGGCGCGGGGCGATGCCCACCCCAGCGTGTGCCCGGCAACCTTGACCACGGGCTCGAACGAACAGAGCCCTAAAAACAGCAACACGGCCAAGACGGTGCCAGCGCTCGGCCAGAATGGCAGCCTTTCGGTCGGGGTGCGTGCCGAGCGCCAGATAGCCAGCGCCACGAAACCTGCTGCGCCCAACAGCCAACCGACGAGCGTGGCGGGATCGCCCCAAGCGCGATCGCCCAGCACGTTCCAGGCATTTAGCCAGATTTCGAGCGACTCTTCGCTCCAGAGCGACCACAACAGGCTAATCAATGAGAAGGTGGCCAGCGTCTTCAGGCCCACGACCAGAGCTTGGGCGGGCGTACGGCGCACGGCACCGAGCGTACGCCGTTGGGGGAAGCGAACCTCCCACAGCGTGTTGATCACCACGGCTACGCCGAGAATTGTCCAAAACAGAATATCGTTCGCCTTCCAGAGAAAATCGCCCAGGATCCAAAAATGGAGATAGGCGTGTAGCGTCCAGGTGACCACGAACACAAAGCAGGTAGCCAGCACCAAGGCCGTGGTGGTGCCCCACTGCCGCAGCCGGAAATAGGCTGGGTAGTAGAACACCTTGAGCATGAAGTCTTTCCAGTAGATGTTGGTTCGCCGCCAGAAGTCGGTGAAACTGGAAGACAGGAAATATTCGTGGTGCGTTTCGGGTAGCCCAAAGCCAAACAGCCGCAACATTCCTGCATAGATGTGGAATTCGCCGGACACGCGCAGATACAGCAGGAACGGCGTGTAGATGTATTGCAGCAAATCGCCAAGCGTGTGGACATCGGTGCAGTCGATGACCAGGAACTGGTAGACGAGCTTGTACAGTACCAGGTGCACGACGCCGCGCTGAACCCACTGCGCGCCACGCTGATAAATGGACGATTCGTCGGCATCGCCGTAGTAGTTGCGCTCGAACGTGCGAAAATCAACCAGGGGAAACAGCATGCACACCACATTGGGCAGCATGAAGAAATAGGCCAACCGCAAGGGCCACTGGACCGGTTGGGTAGAATGCTCTAGGTCGTGAAGGTAGATCACCAACCGCAGCATGAACATGGCGCCCACCACGGGCCAGATGGCCACCGGCGGCCACCACGGAGGCTGCGTGGCGGGTGCTGGGGGCGCGTCGGCCGCGGCGTTGTCGAGTTCCAGCGCCGCATCGGCAACCGCTGGACCGGCCGCGGCCGGCGGTGCAGGCGGCGTCCACCACTGGCCACGAAAACCCGCCAGAATCGCAATCACGGCGGCCAGCAGGGCATAGCGCGCCCATTTGGGCAGCGGCAGGTGACACAAACCACATAGCAAGGTGCCGACGGCGACAAGCCAGGCGCCGGCCACCCACCCCAGAGCCAACGGAACGCTAGCCAGCGAGATGCCCAAGAACAACCAGGGGCGCCAGGCACGTGGCATGAACGCGTTGAGCGGCAGCGCCGCCAGCGCCAATGCGCCGACATATAGGAAGCCGTAATCGAGCAGGTGAAATCGCGCCACAAGCGCCAGCGCAAGACCCCACTGTGCCGTCACAACGCCGATTTCGACGGCTGTTGCGACGCGTGGCTGGGGGCGGGCAAGCGTAGAAACTTTTAACATGCGCTAGCTAGACAATTCTAATTCAGAGTGCCGGCGGTCCCTGCTGCCGGGCTGTAGCTGGATCGACTTCACCGATTGGGCCGCGACCGTGTGGCCCTGGCGTCACGACGGGGCGTTACAACGGTACCTCGCGGTTTGAGACGCCGGTTGATCGCCGTCGACTCTGGGAGTTGACCGTCCGATTTGCGGACACCCGGCTGGCCGACTTGCGGTCACCCGGCTGGCTGATTATGCATCCCGAATTGGGGGGGTGCAAATTCAGCCGCACAGTCGCAACGTCGTCCAATCCGGTGAACTGCCTTGATGACCGGTAACTTCAACGAACGAGGCAATGTAATTGCCATAACCTGGCCCGATCTTAGGTGCCAACGCAATTGCGGTTACCCGCGAAATTGGCGTTCGCCAGCTAGATGCTAAACCACAGAACCCCCCATTGTAGCTGGCACTTCGAGGGTCCCCTGCCCGGCGACCAGGGCTTCGAGTTCCAATAGGCGGCGCTTGCGCCAGGGCCCCCCGCCGTAGCCCGACAGGCTTCCGTCGGTGCGAACCACTCGGTGACAGGGTACGAGAATTGCGATGCGATTCGCGCCATTGGCCGTACCAACGGCGCGCTGCGCGTGGGGTGCCGCGATGGCCGCGGCGATTTGCGCGTAGCTGCGGCGTTGGCCAAACGGGATGCGAGTTAGAGCTTGCCACACGCGCACTTGAAAATTGCTGCCGCGCAACACGAGGGCTACCGAGAAGCGTGTGCGCTGTCCGGCGAAGTATTCAGCTAGTTCCGCCTGTAGCTGATCCAGATGATGGTGCGATCCTGGCGCCGCGGGCATTTGCAATCTGTGTGCGAGCTGCTGGAACTGGCGCGTCAGCCGGCGTGGATCGAGAAACTCGACGAGGCACACTCCTTGGTCGGTAGCGCCTGCCACCATGGGACCCAAAGGGGTGTTGATCCAAGCGACGCGTACCCAGTCGGCAGGTCGACCGCGCAGAGGCGCCTGGCCCAGCCAGTGATTCAGCGCGGAGCGCAGCCCGCTAGGCGACTCATAACCGAAATCGCTGGTGACTCTCTCGAGCCGGCTGCCGGATCGCAGGGCTTCGAGCGCCTGACCGAGCCGGACGGCTCGACCGTATTGTTGGAACGTCAGGCCGAAGTACCGGCGAAAAAACCGGCGTACCGTGGCCGGCTCGAGGCCTTGGGCTCGCAAGGCCTGATCGGTCAATCGTCGTTCGGGCGAGGCGTTTAGTGCGGCCAGCAAGTCTGTCAACCAGCGGGGGCGCGGCAGCAGCGTTTCGCGAGGCCGGCACCGACGGCAGGCACGATAGCCCGCACGCTCGGCGGAGTCGGCATTGGAAAAAAAGACGAGATGTTCCGGTTTGGGGCGCGCGGGGCACGTGGGGCGGCAGTAAATGCCGGTGGTGGTTACCCCGACCAGAAACACGCCTTCGTAGGCCGGATTCTTGGTTTCAAAGGCGTCGTGCATTGTGGCCGGCGCGGGTAGTTGTCGTTTTCCGCGCTGCGCCGAGGGCGAAGAGAGGAGCGTGTTCATGGGTGCAAATGTAGATCGACCGTCCGGCGTGGCACCACCGAAAACTGAACAGTCAGGTCGGAATGCGATTCTGATACAAGGGATCGCTGGTTTGCTGATTGGCCGTGGTGAGGCTCGCCGAAGCTATTTTCCCTGCCGCTACAGCACGTTCCGGGCCCAATAGGCCACCAGGGCTCGCCAGCGCTGCCACCACTTCCGCGCGCGGACCGATTCGGCAGTCAGGGCGACACTCTGCGAGATTTCGGTTTCACAGATTTGTCGCAAGAGACTGGCCAGCGACGTGGATCGGATCACAACGACAAGTTCGAAGTTGTACCACAGGCTGCGCGCGTCGAGATTGGCAGACCCCACCACGCTCCATTGATCGTCGACCACCATGACCTTGCTGTGCAACATGCGGTCGCGGCGTTCGAATACTCGAAACCCTCGCCGGAGCAGTCGGGGCGTCAGGTGTTGGGTGGCCCACTGCACTAGACGTACATCGCTTTGTTGGGGAATGACAACAGACACGGCGACACCCTGTTTCCGCGCGCGCAGCAGCGGGCGTAGCACATAGCCCGGCGGCAAGAAATAGGCCATTGAGATCCAGATTTCACGGGTGGCGCGTGCGACCAACCGGCGAAACACGCGGGCAGCGCGGGTGTTGCGCGCGCCGGGCCCGCTGTCAAAAAAATGAATGCTCTCCGAACCCTGCGACAGCACCGCGCGGCGATAATCTCGCGAGCGCCGAGGAACGCGGCGATGGTGAGCACGGGCCCAGGCACGGTCAAAGCTTTCGACGAGAGCGGCCTGTTCGGGACCGGCAAGCCGAATGTGCACGTCGCGCCAGCCGGCATCCGGCGAAGCCAGGGGGTGGTCGGCTGCAACGTCGACGATGTTCATGCCGCCGAAATAGCCAATCTGGTCGTCGACCACGACCAGCTTGCGATGATCGCGCCGGTTGACCAGTCGCCAGGCTCCCGTCCGGGTGAAGACGTCCCAAAAACTGTGATAGGCGATGACCTGGCCTCCGGCGGCGATCAAATCGTTAAACAACCTCCCCGAAGTGGTCAAGCTTCCCACGGCGTCGTACAACACGCGTACGTCGACCCCGGCCCGAGCACGCTCGGTCAGAGCGGCGCAGACGTCCCGCCCGGCCCGGTCGTCGGCGAAGATATAGGTTTCGATCCAGATGCGTCGCTGGGCAGCTAGAATATCGGCCCGCAAGGTCGCGAGATAGGGTGGCGATTCGACGAACACCTGCAACGGGTGGCCCGCCGCGACGACTTGATACGCCCCTCTGGCATCGCGTAGCGGGGGTGCCTGAACCTGAGTGGTTTCCATGCTGTCAGTGTGACGCAAGTTTGCGTGCCGGAAAACGGGTCCGGCGAGTGTTTCTGGTAAGTCGTTTTTTTAGGATACCCAGCATGGCTATCAGTGATCCAGTCGAACATGCCAGTGCGTGCCCTCTAGACTGCCCCGACGCGTGCAGTCTGACGGTAACGGTGCTCGATGGGCGGGTGCGGTCACTCGAAGGTTCAAGCACCAACCGGGTCACGGGAGGATTCATTTGCGGCAAGGTGCGGCACTTCGCCGAGCATGTGTACGGTGCCGATCGCGTGCTGCGCCCGGCCGTGCGAACCGGGCCCAAAGGCACTGGACAATATCGCGAAGTTTCTTGGGATGAGGCCCTGTCGCTGGTAGCGCGGCAACTGGCCGAGCATCGCGCGCGCTTCGGCGGAGAGTCCATATTACCGTTGCACTACGGCGGATCGAATGGCTACCTGACTCAGGGTGCTGTCGACGCCCGATTGTTTCGGCGGCTGGGTTCGTCGCGGTTGGCGCGCACGCCGAGCGCGGCGCCGTCGAGCACCGCGGCGGCGGGGCTATACGGCAAGATGCCCGGTGTGAGCTACGAGGATTATCCCGCCGCGCAACTGATTGTGATCTGGGGCGCCAATCCTTCGGCGAGCGGAATTCATCTGCTCCCGTATCTGAACCAAGCGCGCAAGCGCGGCGCTCGCTTGGTGGTGATCGATCCTCGCCGCACGCCCTTGGCGACACAGGCTGACGTGCATTTGGCGGTGGCCCCTGGCGCCGACGTGCCGTTGGCGTTGGCAGTGCATCGCTGGCTGTTTACCCAAGGGCGCGCGGACCGCGATTTCCTGTCGCGGCACGCTCAAGGCGTCCAAGAGTTCGCGCGGCGTGCCGATCGCTGGACGCTCGAGGCGGCCGCCGAGGCCACGCGCGTG
Organism: uncultured Pirellulales bacterium; assembly: GCA_964434905.1. Taxonomy (GTDB): domain Bacteria; phylum Planctomycetota; class Planctomycetia; order Pirellulales; family CAYNRE01; genus CAYSXM01. The sequence continues at coordinate 6,587 of CAYSXM010000017.1, forward strand.
CCTGCCGAGCAAATCGCCACCCTGGCGCAGTGGTATGCCGACGCCGATCCGGCGGTGATCCGCTGCGGCTGGGGCTTGGAGCGCAACCGAAACGGCGGATCAGCCGTGGCCGCGGTACTGGCGCTGCCGGCGGTGGCAGGAAAGTTTGGCAAACCGGGTGGTGGCTACACGATGAGCAATTCGCCGGCCTGGGACCTCGACCCTGGGCTGGCTGCTTGCGAGGCAGAGCCTGCCACGCGGATCATCAATATGAACCAGGTAGGGCAAGCGCTTTTGAGTGCCGAGCCAGCGGTACGGCTGGTGTTCGTTTACAACGCCAACCCAGTTGCCACGCTGCCTGCACAGACCAAGGTGCGGCAAGGATTCCACCGCGAGGATCTGTTCACCGTAGTGTTCGAGCAGGTGTGGACTGACACGGCGCGGTTGGCCGACGTGGTCTTGCCGGCGACCACGTTCCTGGAACACCAGGAACTGAGCAAGGGGTATGGCGCACTGGTGTTGCAAGCTGCGGAACCGGTGATTCCGCCTGTCGGCGAGGCCAGGCCCAATTACCCCGTGTTCGCCGAATTGTTACGGAGATTGGACCTCCATCGGCCGGGCGACCCGGAAACCGCCGAAGAGATTTTGGAGGTCATGCTCGCGGGGAGCCGTAGCGGTCAGCGGCTAGGGGCCGAACTGGCCCGGGGCGGTCCGGCAGCGCCAGCTTGCGGCACGCGGCCGGTACAGTTTGTCGATGTGTTTCCCGCAACGGCATCTGGGAAGATCGAGTTGGTGCCTGCGGCACTCGATGCCGTGTGCCCCGGGGGGTGCTATGCCTTCGACAATTCGCCCCGGCCTGGCGATGGCCCCTTGACGTTGCTCTCGCCAGCCAGCGGACGAACCATCAGTTCCAGTCTGGCGCAACTGGTTCCTGGCATCGTACCGGTCGAGATGCATCCGGAAGACGCGGCCGCGCGGGGGCTGGCCGACGGCGCCGCCGTGCGGGTCTTCAACCGCTGGGGCGAGGTGGTCACTCTGTTGCGCGTGAACGACGAGCTACCTCGGGGTGTGGCCCAACTGCCCAAGGGTCTGTGGGCACGGCACACACTGAACGGGGCGACCGCCAATGCCGTGGCCCCAGACGACCTGACCGATTTGGGTGGTGGGGCGTGCTTTAACGACGCGCGGGTAGAAATCGAGCTGGCTCAAGGAGCGACATATTCGGCAATGGCCAGGTAGTGGCAGAGCCCACCGGCCATGACGAACAGATGCCACACGGCGTGGAAGTAGGGGACGCGGTCGCGAACGAAGAACACCACGCCGGTCGAATAGCACAACCCGCCAGCGGCGATCCAAGCTAAGCAACCCAGCGGAATGTGACGCAGCATGGGCTGCGCGACCAGCACCGCGGAATACCCCATCGCCAGGTACAGCGCGGTGGAGATGGTTTGCGCTCGTTCCCAAAAAAAGTACTTGAGCACGATGCCCACGCCGGCCAGGCACCACACCAGGCCAAACAAGAGCCAACCGCGATCGTCCCTGAGAAAGGTCAGTGTGAGCGGAGTGTAGGTGCCGGCGATGAGCAGGTAGATGCAGGCGTGATCTGCGAACTGGCACGACTTGCGCCAGTGGGGCTCGACCGCGCTATGGTAGACAGTGGAAGCCGTGTACAGTGCGACCAGCGACACGGCATAGATGCTGCAACCCATGGTCTGCCAAAAGTCGCCCCCCTCGAGGCAGCGTACCACCAACGGCACGGCACCGTAGACGCTGGCTGCTAAGCCGAGACCGTGTGTCCAACGATTGGCCGTCTCTTCACTAGGAATCGGCCAGGCAACCGGTGCGGCGGTTAAAACGGCGTGGCTCATGGCAATTCTCCCGGCAGGCGCTCGTGGGGGACATCCCTGGCGTGTGGGGGGCGGGCCGCATCGTGTGGCCCGGGCGTGTTCATCTCCTGCTCCTAAGGGGCGCAAGATTTTGGGGGGTGTTACCGATTCCGGCGCAGGAAGTGCATAGGGTTGGGGCGGACGGGCCAGGAGAAATCGACTCGACTGCGACGAAGACCAAGACGCCAGACGGGCCGTTAGGTAGCCTGGGGGTTGCCGCACAACCGGTGAACCGGAATCGCTGCTGGGTCGCTGGGGCCCCAGTTTGGGTCAAGCGAGACCCGATTGCGCGAGTTGTTAGGTGGCGCCAACAGGACATTCCGCATGCTGCACAGAGCGCGAAGGGTATGGCTGCCAGGCTTCGTGGCGCTCTGGGCTGTGACAATCGCTGCCAGCGCCCCGGCCGCTGAAGAGCCGCCCTGGGGGGCTGCCTGGAAACTGGAGCTTCGTGGTCGCTACGCCGAAGCCGAAGAGGCCTGGCAGGCGTTGCTCGAAATTGCCCCTGCACGGGCGGCGCTGGGGGTCGCGGCCTGTCGGCGTGCGGTGGGAAATCGGTCGGGGGCGATCGCCTCGCTGAAGACGGTCTGGGAGCAGCAGCCGACTGCCGCCGTGGCCACGAGCCGCGCGCAATTGTCGCTCGACCAAGGGAACCTGGCCGAGGCCAGGCAATGGGTGGATGCTGCTCAACGGCTGGCAGTTGACGACGTGACTGCCCGCTGGCTGGCCGCCGAAATCGACCGTTGTACCGGCCGCGTGGAACAAGCCGCCGAAGGCTATGCCCTCGTCGCGGCGGCAGGCACCGAGGAGAACATTGAGGATCCGTGGACGGCGTATCATGTGGGCCTGGCGACAGCGCAGCAGGCGCGTTGGCTGCACCAGCCAGAAATGTTTCGGCGCCTGGTGGGTGAGTTCTATGCCGCTGTGTTAGCGCGCGAGCCGAGTTTCTGGCCCGCTCATGTGGCGCGGGCTGGCTTGTTTTTAGAAAAATTCAATTCCGCAGACGCGCAGCGCGAAATTGCCGCGGCGTTGCGTATCAACCCGTTTGCGGCCGAGATTCACGTGGCGGCAGCGCGGCTGGCTCTGCAGAGTTATCAGCTAGATGCGGCGCGGCGCGCCGCCGAACGAGCGCGCGAGTTGAATCGCGAGTACCTGCCGGCGTGGCAGACACTGGCCGATATCGCCAGTGCCAATTTCGAGCTGGACCTAGCAGCGCGGTTTCTGGCGGGTGCACAGGAATTGAATCCCCACGATGAGGAAACACTGGGGCGACTGGCAGCGTGGCAGGTGGCTGCAATGGGGTGGAGCGACGATCCGACCACGGCGTTTGGCGCGATTCAAACACGGGTGCTGTCGGCCAACCCGGCGGCCGGCGCTTTTTATCTGGTCCTGGGGCAGCGACTCGAGGAGCGAAGGAAGTTCGCCGACGCCGAGCGCGCTCTGCGCGCGGCGCAAGACCGGCTACCGCAACTGGTGGAACCGGCTGCTTGTCTGGGCTTGCTCCTAATGCGCCAAGGCCGAGAGGACGAAGCGCGGCCCCTGCTAGAAGCGGCGCGCAATGCCGATCCGTTTCACGTGCGGGTGGCCAACATGCTGGCGGTGTTAGAGGTGCTCGCCAGCTACGAAACATTGACCACAGAGCATTTTCACGTGCGGTTCAGTCCCCAACACGATCGGCTGCTGGCGCGGCACATGGCGGCGCACCTGGAGTCGACGTTCCCCGCACTGTGCCGATGGCTGGGATACGAACCCCCTGGCCAAACGCTCATCGAGGTTTTCAATCGAAGCCAGGCGACCGACGCGCACGGTTGGTTCAGCGCGCGGATGGTCGGTTTGCCCTATGTGGGAACGGTGGGCGCTTGTGCCGGCGGGATGGTGGCCTTGGCGTCGCCGAGCGCGATGGCCAAGCCTTATAACTGGGCCAGGGTGGTCGACCACGAACTGGTACACGTGGTCAACTTGCAGCAGACCAACTTCAATATCCCGCACTGGTTTACCGAAGGGTTGGCCACCTTTCGCGAAGGATTTCCCCGTTCAGAAAAGTGGAACCGGCTGCTGGTCAAGGGGTGGAACGGAGGGCAATTGTTCGATTTGACCACGATCAACTCCGGCTTCATTCGGCCTCATTCGAGCGACGACTGGCAACTGGCCTATTGCCAGGCGGAATTGTATGTCGAGTATTTCCAAGATCAGTTTGGTGCCGATGCCATGGCACGACTGCTGGCCGCGTTTGCCCAACAGCCAAGTACCGCAGAGGCCTTGCAGCTTGCCTTTGGTCAGTCGTGCGAGTCGATTGACGCGGGCTATCGCGACTATCTGGGGCGCATCGTGGCTGCATTGTCTTTGGCAGGAAGTCTGCCAGGACCGCGCGCTCTGGCCATCTTGGAACGCACGGTAGCCGAACGGCCAGACGACGCGGCCTCATGGGCCGAGTTAGCACAATGGCATTTTGAACGGCGCCAGGTTGCGGCCGCAGGGCGTGCTGCCGATCGCGCCTTGGAACTGGACCCGGGGCAGCCCACGGCACTGGTCGTGGCAGCCAGGTTGCAATCGGGCGCGGGCCATCCGGAGCGCGCGACGGCGCTGTTGACTCCAGCGCTCGACTCGCCATCGCCCGACCCCCGGGTCGTAACCCTATTCGCCACGCTGGAACTAGCGGCCGGACGGTCGCAGGTGGCCGAGCGGTGGTTTCGATGGGGCGCGGATAGGTATCCGGATCAGGTGGAGTGGTGGCAACGACTGGCGGCATTGTATCTGCGCGCCGAAAACGAGTCGGCCCTGACCGAAGTGCTGTTGCGGTGGGCAGGAATCGACGCGGAAAACGGTCTGATTCGTCTGAAACTGGCGCAACTGGCGGCGCGCAGAGACGATTGGCCGGCCGCCATCGACTGGGCGAGAGCGGCGATGCATGTTAACGTAGCGGACAACGAGGCACTGCGGCTGTTGGCCCGCGCCTTGGGCCAGGTGGGCGAGCATGGGCAGGCTGCGGCCGAGTGGGAGGCGCTGGTGTCCAGCGAGCCGGCGCCTGGAAACGATGTGTTGCACTGGGCAACGGCGTGCGCGGCGGCCGGCGACCGAGTGGCGGCGCGACAGATTGTCGAGCGAGCACTGGCCGCGCGCCCCATCTGGCCCGAGGCCCAAGCCCTGGCGAAGGAGTTGGCTCCGTGAGCGAAGCGACGGATACAGGCCTGCCTCGGACGATCTCGCTGGGGGATTTCCAGCAGTTGATTCGCACCATGTACCTGGACAAGGATCTGGCACGCGGCATCGACGGTACGTTCATGTGGCTGATGGAGGAAGTCGGCGAATTGGCCGCCGCGCTGCGAAACGGCACCCAGGAGGAACGGTTGGGAGAATTCGCCGACGTGCTCGCCTGGCTGACGACCATTGCCAACGTGGCCGGCATCGATCTGACCGAGGCGGTAGCGCGAAAATATGGGGATGGCTGTCCGGGTTGCAGGCAATTGGTCTGCGCCTGTGCCGACGGGGAGAAACCCTGATGCTGCGTGTGCAGGACACCCTGACCATGGGGGTCGCGTGCCTGTTGGTTGCCAGCGCGACAACACTCTGCGCAGCGCCCAGCGTCCCCGAGGTGACGCATCTGGCCGTTGGTTTCGCGGGACTATACAAGGTGGGCTATTGGACCCCGGTCGAGTTACGGCTGCGGTCGAGTGGTGCGGCCTGGCAGGGGCAAGTGGAACTGGTCACCACCGACGGCGACGGGGTTCCCTCGCGCGTGGTGGGCGATTCGACCAAACCGTTGATCGTGGCGCCCCGTGGCGAGTCGCGCGTGAATTTGTGTGTCAAGTTTGGCCGGCAGTCGAATCGTTTGGAAATTGTGTTCCGCGACACCGACGGTAAGGAGTTGTCGCGTCAGTCGATCCGTAGCGGCGCGACCAACGACCCGGTAGGTTATGCCGACGCATTGGCCAGCAACGACGAACTGGTATTAACGGTGGGGCCCGCCCCAGGGCTAGATGGCCTGGCGCACTTGGTGCGTGGCGGCGAGCACGGTGCGCTGCGCATCGCGCGGCTGGATGATACCTCCACGCTGCCGACGCGATGGTATGGTTACGATGGCATCGACATGCTGGTCTTCGCCACGGCGCGGGAAGACGCTTATGGTGGGCTGTCGACCGATGGCGCACAGCGAGCAGCGCTGTTCGAGTGGATCGAACGTGGCGGACGAATGGTGCTGTCGGTGGGGGCGCAGGCGCCCACGGTGCTGGGTCGCGACATGCCCTTAGCCCCTTTGGCGCCCGGTGGCTTCGACCGTCTGGTCGAACTGAAGATCTTCGGCGCGCTGGAAGAATTTGCCGAGGCTGAGACGGCGCTGACAGCCGGGGCGGGGCTGCCTGGGGCGGGGCAGACTGCGGTGGGAGAGTCTGGGGCGGTACTCGCGGTGCCACGGCTCGACGGCTACGAGGGTACCATCGTCGTTCACGAGGCCGACTTGCCCTTGGTGGTGCGCACCGCGCGAGGCTTTGGTCAGGTTCTGTTCACCGCGTTCGATTTCGATGCCGCCCCGCTGCGCACCTGGAGCGGGCTGCCCGGCCTGTGGGCCCACCTGCTCGACAAGCCGGTTGGCGAGGCGTTGGTTGCCGGACCGGCCAGGGCAGGTCAGGTGAACTGGTTGGGCATCGACGACTTGTCCGCGCAACTACGTGGCTCGCTGGATCAATTCACCGGCGTGCAACTGGTTCCGTTCTGGCTGGTGGCGCTGATGGTCGTGGTCTATTTGCTGCTGATCGGACCGCTGGACTATTGGTTGGTGAAGCACGTGCTGCGCCGCATGGAGCTGACCTGGATCACGTTTCCGCTCACGGTCGCGTTGGCGTCGGTGGGGGCCATGATACTGGCCGCTTGGACCAAGGGAGACGCGTTGCGTTTGAACCAGGTCGAGTTACTCGACATCGATCTGGCCAGCGGCCAGGCGCGCGGCACAGCCTGGGCCAACTTGTTCAGCCCGCGTCCAACCAGCTACGATGTGCAACTCGCAGTGCCGGCCTTGGCCGGCCAAGTACCAGGCAGCATGCTTTTGAGCTGGATGGGACTGCCCGGCGACGCACTCGGAGGATTGCATGCCGCAAGCTTGGAGAGCAGCCTGTGGAGCGACGCATACGACGCCAGCCCCGATCGTGGCGCACTGACCGGAGTGCCGGTGCAAATCTGGTCGAGCAAGAGCTTCGTAGCGCGATGGAAGGAACCGGCCCGCTATCGACTTGATAGCTCGCTGCGGGCGGGCCCCGACCAGGTGCCCAGTGGTGAATTGGTAAATCGAACCGGATGGGTGCTCGATGACTGCCTGCTGGCTTTTGGCCGCTGGGGCATCTCCTTCAAGCACCCCTGGCAGCCGGGAGAAACGCTGGATGTTGCCGACGAATTGGCCGGTTTGGAACGCACGGAACTTGTTACCCGGCTGACCGACCGGGTGATGGTGTTCGACAGCCAGCGGAATGAGTTCGTGCGACAATCGCGTGCCTATGACGAAGCAACCTTCGATCGCGGTCGGATCCTACGGCAGATGATGTTCTTTCAAGCGGCCGGTGGCCGCGGCTACGCGCAATTGACCAATCGCTATCAGGGGTTTGTCGATTTGAGCGGCCATTTGCAGGCCGGGCGTGCACTGCTGGTGGCTCACCTGCCGGCCGACGCTGGCACGGCCTGGCAACTGAACGGCCAGGCCGCCGTGGGCGAACACGTGGCGCGAGAGTCGTTTGTTCGGTTCGTGATTCCAGTGTTGCCGGCAACCGATGCCGTGGCTGTCCCTCCCTTGAAAGCCGACCAACGTGATTGAAACGCGGGAATTGACCAAACAATATGGCGACCTGTTTGCCGTGAAAAGCCTGAGCATTCAGCTCGACAAGGGAGACGTGTTCGGCTTTATCGGCCCCAATGGCGCGGGAAAGACCACGACCATGCGGATGTTGGCCACGCTGCTGGCGCCGAGCTGGGGCGAGGCCTATGTGTGCGGCTATTCGATTTACACTCGCCCCAAGGATATTCGCCGCGTGATCGGCTACATGCCCGACTTCTTTGGCGTGTATGACGATATGAAGGTGATCGAATATCTGGAGTTTTTTGCAGCCGCTTATCGAATTTCAGGACCGGCGCGGCGCAACACTTGTGAGCAGGTGTTGGAGTTAGTCGATTTAGGCTACAAGCGCGACGCGCTGGTGACGAGCCTTTCGCGCGGCATGACACAGCGGCTGGGGCTGGCCCGCGTGCTGCTACACGATCCCCAGGTGCTCTTGCTCGACGAGCCCGCCAGCGGACTCGACCCACGCGCCCGGATCGAAATTCGTGGCCTGCTCAAAGAGCTGCGGTCGATGGGCAAGACGATCATGATTTCCAGCCATATCCTGCCGGAACTTGCCGATATCTGCAACAAGATCGGCATCATCGAACGAGGCGAGTTATTGGTCAACGCCGATGTTGCCGACGTGATGAAACAGGTGCGACAACAGCCGGTCCTGGTGATCGGTATTGCAGGCGATCAGGACGCCGCGGCACGGCTGCTCGCGGACCAACCCCAGGTGCAATCGGTCGAGCGGCGCGACGGCAACCTGGTGGCAACACTGGCAGCCGGCACGACCGACTATAGCGCCCTGCCGCGAGCCTTGATCGAGCGTGGTTTCCAACTAACGCTGTTCAAGGAAGACGAGATGAATCTGGAAACCGCCTTTATGGCGCTGACCAAGGGCATTACGTCGTAGCCAGACGTGCGAGGCGGTGCGTCGAGCAGCCCGTCGCATTCTATACCGGACTGGCTAGAGCCACCGAAACCAGCGCAGCGATAGGGCGAAACACGCCACCGACCAGACGACCAGGACTGTGGTTTCCTCTAGTAAGGCCCAAGGCGTGGCCCCTTCGAGCATCACCCCCCGCAAGGCATCGATCAGCGCCGTAAGCGGTAGCACACGAATCACGATTTGTGCTGCTTCCGGAAATCGTTCGTAGCTGAAAAAAATGCCCGACAGAACATACATCGGCATCATCACCAGGTTCATGAGTCCCGACGCGGCCTCGAGCGTGCGCACGCGGCACGCGGTGAGCAACCCCAGCCCGGCAAAGGTGCCGGCCCCTAGGACCACGTAGAACCAGAACCAGATCGAATACCCCACCACGGTCACGCCAAAAGCCCAGCGGGCAAAGAGCAACAACAGTGCCACCTCGGTGACCATGAAGAAGAACCTGCTCAGCATCAGTCCGCCCAAGAAATGCGACTTTCGCATGGGCGTGGTGACGAACCGTTTGAGCAAGTTGCGCACGCGCAGGTCGATGGTGACAAACCCGACACCCCATAGGCCGCCGCTCATCAGGCTGGCACCGATCAGACCGGGCACCAGAAAATCGATGTAGCGACCGCCGGGTTCGGTCACCAGTTGCTCGCGCACTACTAGCAGATCGCGACGGCCCGCGGCTCGCTGCAGCGCGTCGTCCACGGCGGCGCGCGCCGTGGCGCTTTCCGGCCGGGTGGGGTCGAAGCGGTATTCCACGTCGGGAAACGTGGCGGCTGTGGCCGTCGATTCTGCTGCGTGTGGTTCTGCCTGAGAGGTCTCGGGCAAAGCGTCTTCCGACCCCTGAGGGACCGGCACGACCACCAACGCCACGCGGCCTGCGCGCAAACGGCGCTCGGCCTCGACGGCAGTCATTAGCTGGCACCGGAACGAACCGCGCGGGGAAGTAGACGCGGCGACGTCGTCGGCCGGCGGTTGCAGCGCCGCCAGCAATTGCTGCGCACCGGGCGCTTCGATCACTGCCACGCTGAACGAGTCGGGCGCAGGGTTTCGAAAGGCCACGCCCAAGGTCAGCGTCATGGCCAGCGGAAATCCGTAGACCCAGAACACTGCCTCAGGCTCGCGAAAAAACTCCAACAGCCGGGCGCGTACAAACTGCCACAGGGGGTGCGGAGCACGGAACGCAGTCGGTGCCATTTTCGCCGTGGAATGGTGGGGTAGGGAATCTGGCATAGGTTCAGTAGCGTCGGCCATGCGAAACCTCGAAGGGAATTCGGCTCTCGTGCTGCCAGAAATGCGGGCGACTTACCTGGCTCGAACGCGCTGGGGTGGGCAACTATGCGGCGGCAGATTCCTCGGTAGAAAGATGTCGGCCGGTGAGCGAGACGAAGACATCTTCCAAACTGGCGACCCGCGAGGTCAGCGAGGCCAGTTCACTGCCGCTGGTGGCCACGGCCTCGAGCAGCGCCGGCAGCGCGACATGCAAGGCGCCGCAGGTCAGTTGCACGTGCCCCGCCTCGTGGCGCACTTGCTCGACGCTGGGTAACGCCGCCCATACGGCATCGGCGGGACAATGTGCAGAAGTCAGGCTGAACTCGATAATGTGTTCGCCACCGAGCCGGGCAATCAGTTGGCGGGGCGTGTCGCAGGCAATGACGCGCCCCTGATCGACGATCGCCACCCGGTCACAAAGCCGTTCGGCCTCGTCCATATAGTGGGTCGTCAACAGTACGGTGCGCCCTC
>CAYSXM010000018.1:0-16599 GCA_964434905.1 uncultured Pirellulales bacterium
CTATGGTTTGGTCGGCACGCTGGGCTTGTTGGTCGGCGGCTATCTCGGAGACCGCGCGCTGCGGCGTGGTAGCAATGGGCGCATGCTGGTGGGGGCCGTGGCGATCGCGCTAGGAACGCCCTGCCTGTACTTGGCCTTGCGATCGACCTCGGTGTGGCAGTTCGCCGCACTGATGGCGTTGGGTTGTGGCACGCTGTACGTCTACTATTCGACCGTCTACGCCACGATTCACGACATTGTGGAACCGGCGCTGCGCGGCACGGCGATGTCGCTGTACTTTTTCGCAATGTACGTGCTGGGCGCGGCCCTGGGACCGTTTGCGACGGGATTTCTCAGCGATTATTTCGCACGCCGTGCGGCCCAGAATGCCGGTGTCGAACTGTCGCACCTGGCAGGTTCGGAACTGACCGAGGCGCTGCGACCCTATAGTGCCACCGGACTGCATTCGGCGATGTACGTGATTCCCGTCTTGTGCGCGGTGTTGGCCGTCGTGCTGTTTGCCGGATCGCGCACGGTGAGCCGCGACGTGGCACGGCTTCAGGCCTGGATGCGCGAGCCCGCCTAGCGCGACGGGCCCTGCCGCGGGCCCCGCGACTGGCCCTGCCGCGGGCCCCGCGACTGGCCGAGGTCATTTTCCAGGTGCGTACACCCTTTCGCCCGAGGTCTGTCGCTCATGAGCCACGACGCGCACCCTGCTGATCGCACGTCGCTGCGGCTGGTGCCCGTGCTGGGCTTGTTCACGGCGATTACCATCACCGTCGGTGAGGTGATTGGTTCCGGCATCTTTTTCAAACCCAAGCCCGTGGCAGAAGCGACGGGCGGGCACGTGGGGCTGATCCTGTCGTTGTGGGTGCTGTGTGGCATTGTCAACTTGTGCGGCGCGCTGAGCCTGGCTGAATTGTCGGCCATGATGCCGCACGCCGGGGGTTGCTATGTCTTCCTGCGCGAAACGTATGGCCGGCTGTGGGCCTTTCTGTGGGCTTGGGCCGAGTTCTGGGTGATTCGCACCGGCGCCATTGCCGCTCTGGCCACGGCGATGGCCATGTCGATCGAAAACCTATATCAGTTGGCAGGTCGGGCCACTCCACTGGCGGCTGGCTGGCCGTTTCAGACCACGGTCGCGGCGATCACCATCGTGGTGTTGGCGGCCATCAACGTCGTGGGCGCGCGGTGGGGCGGCCGGGTACAGGACCTGACGACCGTGCTCAAGGTTGCCTTCCTGATGTTTCTGGCCGCGCTGCCGTTTTGGGGGGCCGCACAGCGCGCGGTGGACCCCACGCCGCTGTGGCCCGATTTCAGCGAGCGATCGCTGTGGGCAGGCCTGGGCGCCGCCTTGGCGGGCATCATGTGGGCTTATGACGGCTGGGGCGGTCTGACGGTCGTGGCGGAGGAAATCCACAATCCCCAGCGCAACGTGCCCCGCGCGTTGATTATCGGGCTGGTGCTGTTGGTGGTGCTCTATACGGGGGCCAACGTGGGCTATCACCGCACGCTGACTTCGGCCGAGATCGCTGCTTCCGACACACCAGCCGCCGATGTCGCGGAAAAACTGTTGCCAGGTTGGGGGCGCTGGTTGGTGTTGTGGGCGCTGGTGGTGTCGACGTTTGGTGCGTTGAATTCAAATATCTTGATCGGTCCGCGCGTGACCTATGCTATGGCGCGCGATTTGACCCGGCTGCGCTGGCTCGACCGCGTCGACCCCCGCACCGGCACCCCCGCCGTGGCGATCGTGGCCATCGCCGGCTGGGCCGTGGCACTGCTGGTGTTCAGCCGCATCAGTCCCCATCCTGAAAAACGGCTGTACGATGTGTTGACCGACTACGCGATTTTTGGCGGTTCGGTGTTCTATTTCTTGTCGGTGTTGGCAGTGTTTGTGCTACGGTGGCGCCAGCCCGATGCGCCTCGGCCCTACCGCGCTTGGGGGTATCCCTGGACACCGCTGTTGTTCTCGGTGTTTTATGTCGGACTACTGGGGTTGATGTTTTGGTCGAACACTTCCGAGTCGCTGACCGGGTTGGGCTTCATCGGCCTGGGGGTGGTCGTTCATCGCTGGCTGCGATAATGCGAATTCTGGACTGATTTTGCGGCCTGGCGCGATGCTAACGTCCGAAAAAAGACCTGTCGTTTAATCCGGCGGTCCAGGCGCTCGTTATTTTGGCCAGATCGGTCAAGATGGAGAACGTGCCGGCGTTGTGCTCCCCCCCCCTTCTTCGATGGGGGTAGCGCAAGGCCTTGGGCTACGTTAGTAGTAGGGGTGTAGGCCGAAACACGACGGCGCCAAGCGCCGGCGGCAGCCAACGCAGTCTGGGCAAATCGAGAAGTTTGCGCTGCTAGACCCCCTAGAAATGAATCGGTAAGTTGAACTAGACGGTCTGCGCCGCCGCCGCGTTGGAGCGAGCCGCGCCTTTTCTCGCCGAGCGTCTCAAGGTGCCCCTGGGCATGAGCACTGAATCGGTCGATCCCGAACTTATCGAACAAACTCGCCAGCAAATCGCGGCGCTGGTGCGGGAGATCGAACAACTGGCCCGCTCCGACGTGGCCCCCAGCCAGTTCTACGAGGGCTTTCTTAGTCGCGTGGTGCAAGCGCTGGCGGCTTTGGGTGGCGCGGTGTGGGCCCCGGGCGACGACGGCCGGTTGCAGTTGCAATATCAAATCAACATGCAACTGGTCAACCTTCAGGCCAGCGAGGCACATCAAACGCAGCATGCGCGATTATTGAATCGCGTGTTGACGACCGGAGAGCCTTTGCTGGCGCCACCGCATTCGGGCGCGGCGGGTGACGACGAGGCGGCCAACCCCACGGATTTCTTGTTGGTGCTCGGCCCGCTGAAAAGCGACAAGGAGGTTCGCGGCGTCGTCGAGGTTTTTCAGCGGCCGTACGCCGCACCCGATTCGCAGCGCGGCTACCTCCGCTTCCTGATGCAAATGTGCGAGCGGGCGGGCGAGTTTCTCAAAACCCGGGCCCTGCGCCACTTCAGCGATCGCCAGGTGTTGTGGACGCAATTAGAGAACTTTGCCCGAGTGACGCACGCTAGTCTTGACCCTCGTGAAACTGCCTATACCGTGGCCAACGAAGGGCGACGGCTGATCGGTTGCGACCGGGTGACGATCGCGCTGTCCAAGGGTTCGAAGTGCACCGTGTCGGCGATCAGCGGCCAAGACCTGTTCGACAAGCGCTCGACGACGGTCACTTTGCTGAACCGATTGGCCACCGCGGTTGTCGCCGCGGGTGAGCCGTTATGGTACACGGGCGACACCCGCGACTTGCCACCGCAGGTCGAGGAAGCGATTCAGGCCTATGTCGATGAATCGCATTCAAAAACCGTGGCGGTGTTGCCATTGTTTCGCCCACGGCCAGATGACCCAGGACGTACGGAAGCCGTGGCCGAAGCGCCGCAGGTGGTGGGCGCGCTGGTCGTCGAACAAATCGAAGATAGCCGCCTGCGCGACGGCTTTGTGCAGCGCGTCGAGGTGGTGTGCAACCATAGCTCTACTGCGCTGGCCAATGCCCAAGAGTACCACAGTCTGTTCTTGCTACCTGTGTGGAAAACCTTGGGCCAGGCTGCCTGGGTGCTGCGCGCTCGGACGTTGCCCAAAACCATTGCCGTGGCCACGGCGGTGCTAGTGGCCGTGGCCGCGCTGGTGTTCGTGCCGGCCGATTTTGCAGTGGAAGCCGATGGAGAACTGCGGCCCGTAGTTCGCAAAGATGTGTTTGCCACGGAAGACGGCACCGTCAAGCGCGTGCCCGTGGCTCACGGCGCCATGGTGGTTCAAGGCGAGGTGCTGGCACACCTGGAAAGTACCACCTTGGAAGTGGAAGTCGAACGGACGCTTGGCGAATTGAACACCGCCACCGAAGAGTCCTCTTCGATTGAAGGCCGCTTGCGACACAGCCAAGAGATGCGCGACAAGGGAGAAAAGGACCGGCTGATTCAACGCAAGTTGCAGCTTCAGGCCACGATCGACAGCGCTTCCAAACAATTGGACTTGTTGCGGCTGAAGCAACAAAACCTGGAGATCGTCAGTCCGATCGACGGCCAGTTGATCTCCTCTTGGAATACCATTAACGAACTGCTGGAACGGCCGGTCAAACGCGGCGACAAATTACTTCAGGTAGCCGACCCGTCGCAGGCCTGGGATATCGAGTTGATGATGGCCGAGGACCGCATGGGGCACGTGGGGTTGGCACAACGCGACCTGCAACCCGAGTTGAAGGTGACCTATATTTTGGCCACCGATCCGGGCACGACGCGTGAAGGCCAGGTTCGCGAAGTGCATCGGGCCGCGGAAGTCCGTGGCGAAGACGGCAACTCGGTGCTGATTCGGGTGTCGATCGACAAGCAAGAGTTGGCCCAGGCCGACCTGTTGCGGCCGGGTGCCAGCGTAACCGCCAAGGTGTTTTGCGGGCGCCGGTCGGTCGGCTTCGTGTGGTTTCACGATTTATTTGCCTGGTGCCAGAAACAGTGGTTCCGCCATTCGTTGTAAACAGATGCTGCCGGGGCACGATTCGCGCGAGAGGGGCCGGAGACGGCCCTCGGGATGGGGAGATTCGATGATGAATTCGTTCGTATACCTGTTGACCGCGGCTTGTCTGGTGGGCGCGCCGCCGGCCGTGCCGGTGGCTGCCGGAGGCGACCCGGTCATCACGCGCTGCTTGCTCAAGCCCATCGACGATATCGACGTGGCGGCGCAAGAGCCGGGGCGACTGCGCGCGGTCGAGGCGCGGGAGGGAATGGAAGTCGAAGCCAACACCGCGTACGCCTTTGTCGAGGACACCAAGTCGAAGTTAGAACGCGAAGTAGCATTTTTTGAGCACCAGGTGGCGGAAACCGAGGCCAAAAACGACGTCAACGTGCGGTTCGCCCAGGCCTCGGTGATGGTGGCCGACTGGTCGTTGCGTGTGGCCGAAGACGCCAATGCCCGCGCCGATCGGGCGGTGCCCAAGGCGCTCGTCATTCAACGCAAGTTCGAGCTGCGCAAGGCCCAGCTTTCCGCGGAACAGGCCGAGCGCGACCTGCGCGTGGCCGAGCTTACCGCCCAGGCCAAGGGGGCCGCGCTGGCCGTGGCCGACGATCAGATCACGCGCCGCCGGATTGTGGCGCCCGTGTCGGGTATCGTCCTCGAGATCATGAAGCAAGGGGGCGAATGGGTTCAGGCGGGCGACACCGTGATGCGGATCGTGAGACTCGACACCCTGCGCGTGCTCGGCTCGGTCGACGCGCGGCTTTATAACCGTGCCGAACTGGCCAGCCGCGAGGTGACCGTCGATGTCGAGCTGGCACAGCAGCGAAAAGTGCAAGTCAAGGGAAAGATCACCTTTGCACACCCCGAGGTCGACGGCGATTTCCATTACGCGGTGTGGGCGGAAGTACCCAATGTGCGCGAAAACTCGGAGTGGTTACTGCAACCCGGCTTGCCCGCCACGATGACCATTCATGTGAATCCGGTGGCCCACGCCGTGCCGCGCCCGGCGACGACCCAGGTGGCCGAGGTGCCGTAGTGCAAGCGCACTGTGGACCGGCGTCTGGCGTGCGACTGCGCGGCAGGCCCCGTTGAGCGTTTGAACGGCCGCCGGCAACCTGCGCCAATTGACGAAGGCACTTCATGGCCACCTTGGCCGACAGCCTGGTTTCCACTACCGCCCGGCGGCTATCACTGCGCCGCAGGCCGGACCTTGAGGCCCGGCGCCACCGCTATCAGGGGCAAGTGTATTGGGTCGTCAAAGAGCCGTTGGGGCTGAACTACTTCCGCTTTCAAGAGGAAGAGTTCGCGATTCTGGAAATGCTCGATGGCGACACCAGCCTTGACGAAATCAAGCGTCGCTTCGAGGCGGATTTCCCGCCGCAAAAAATCACTGTCGACGAATTACAGCAGTTTATCGGCACGTTGCACCGCAGCGGGCTGATTATCGCCGACGTGCCGGGACAAGGGCATCAGCTTAAGAAACGCTGCGACGAGCGCAAGCGCAAGGAATGGTTCGGCGCACTCTCGAACGTGTTGAGCATCCGGTTCAAGGGAATCGACCCCGACTGGTTGCTGGAAAAATTGCACCCGCTGGTGGCCTGGATGTTTCGCCCCTGGGCGGTAGCCGCCTGGTTTGCGCTGGCGCTAACGGCGCTGTTGCTGGTCGCGGTGCAATTCGACCAGTTTCAGTCGAAACTGCCGGCGTTTCACCAGTTTTTCACGCTCAAGAACGCCATGTGGTTGGCCGTGGCGATGGGGGTGACCAAGGTCATCCACGAATTCGGCCACGGGCTCAGTTGCAAGCACTTCGGCGGCGAGTGCCATGAAATGGGCGTGATGGTGCTGGTGCTGACCCCCTGCCTGTATTGCAACGTGTCGGACAGTTGGATGCTGCCCAACAAATGGCACCGGGCGATGATCGGGGCAGCCGGCATGTATGTCGAGGTGCTGATCGCCTCGGTTTGTACATTTCTGTGGTGGTTTAGCGAGCCCGGGTTCTTGAACCACATTTGTCTGAGCACGATGTTCGTTTGTTCGGTGAGCACGCTGTTGTTCAACGGCAACCCGCTGTTGCGATACGACGGCTACTACATTTTGTCCGACATCGTTGAAATTCCGAATTTGCGGCAAAAAGCTAGCGACATTCTCAATCGCAAGCTGGCCTGGTGGTGTTTGGGCATTGAACGCCCCGACGACCCCTTCCTGCCGCAGCGGAATCAGATGTTTTTCGCACTCTATTCGGTCGCCGCGGTCGTTTATCGCTGGTTTGTCACGTTTTCCATCTTGTTGTTCTTGTACAAGGTGTTCGAACCCTATCGGCTGGAAGTGATTGGCCAAACGATCGCCCTGGCCAGCTTGGTGAGCCTGATCGGCATGCCGGCCTGGAATGTGGGCAAGTTCTTTTATATTCCCGGGAGAATCAACAAAGTGAAAAAGCCCCGGATGTTCGCCTCACTGGCGATTCTATTGGCGTTGATCATGGCGATTGTTTACCTGCCGCTGCCGTATCGCGTGGTCTGCCCGTTAGAGATCCAGTTGCGAGACCCTGGCCGGGTTTACGTCCATGTGCCAGGTCGGCTCGATGAAGTTGCCGTGCGACCAGGCGACGTGGTCACCGCGGGCCAGGTGCTGGCCCGCATGTCGAACATCGACTTGGATCTGGAAATTGCCCGCTATCAAGGGCAATTGGCCGAACAAGATGCCGAACTCGACGGCCTGACCGGCCGACTGACCTTTTCAGACCAAGAATCGGCCGCCGTACAAATCGCCACGGTGCGAAAATCGCGTGAAGCCACGCAACAAATGTTGGAACGCAAACTCAAGGATCGCGAACAACTTACCTTGCGGGCGGAACGTGCCGGCACCGTGATGCCGCCCACATGGCGACAGTCGCCAGCCGATCCCCAGGGCCGGTTGGCCAGTTGGTCGGGGGTGCCGCTTGAGCCCGAGAACGTCGGTGCCTTTCTGGCCGATGGTGATCTGTTTTGCCTGATTGGCGATCCGCAGGCGATGGAGGCCATGTTGGTCATCGACCAGGCCGACCGCAACCTTGTACAGACAGAGCAGCGTGTCGAGATTTTGCTCGAGGAACTGCCTGGTCGGCGATTGGAAACCACGATCAAGGAGTTCGACCAGAAGCCGCTCGCACAGAGCCCCAAGAACTTGTCAAACAAGGCCGGGGGCGATCTGCCGACTGAAACCGATGCCTCGGGCGTGGAACGGCCGATGTATCCTTCCTATCCGGCGCGGGCGCTGCTGGACGATCGTGACGGCCTGTTGCGTATCGGGCTGACCGGGCAGGCCAAGATCCATGCCGGGCATCTGACCTTGGGCGCGCGGCTGTGGCGCTACCTGACCCAGACGTTTAGTTTCCGGTTGTAATTGGCGAGGCGCTCGGGTTGCCGCCACGGGGTTGGGTGCGATCAGACTGCCGCGGAGACAGCGCTGTCGGCTGCGTGGGCGCGGCGGCCGTTGGTCGCACGCTCGCTGTGAGGCAGCCAGGCACGTGCGATGGTTTCCAGATCTGGCGCGGTGGCGCCCGCTGGGTGCACGTCGTGAGGATGGGTACCGGGTAACCGGAAATAATGCGATTCGAGCTCGTCGATGCACGATCGCAACTCTGTCTGTCGATCCGCGGAAAGCCCAACGCGTGCTTCGAGATTGCGCAAGAAACCGAGCACTGTGAACGGCGTGAGTGGGTCGGGCAATTCGGCGGCAGGCGCCAGCGGGCGCCGCTGACGACGACGCCACAGCAGCACGCCACAGACCGCCATCGCGGCGGTGCCGGTTGCTAGCGCCGCCCAGCGTCCCCACCGTCGCTGCGTGCGACCGTAGCGCTGTTCCAAGGCAATGCGATGCGCGACGGGGACCAGGTCGGCATCTTCGTAGCGTTGGAAGATTACCTCCTTGACCGGAACGAGGGCCGACGCGAATTCGAACGACGTGGGTCGCGCTCGAGCGTCTGCAGCGCTGGCCCGATAGGTGATGGTCCATAGGCGCTCGGAGACGATCCGGGTTTGGTCGCTGTCTTTCGAGAACTCCTTGATCGACACGCCGCCGTCGTCGGTGGCCGAGACATCAAACCCCGGCGGTTTGGCCTCGACCAATTCGGAAAGTTCCGGGATCAGCCCCAGCGCCGTGGCGCGAATCTCCAGCTTCAGAATCCCGTCGCCGGCTTGCCGTTCGTCGAGCGTTTGGGTGAGGGCCAGCAACTCGGCGGGCCGTGCGGGGGCCTGTTCCGGCTGGGCATCGATGGGCACGGCCGGAGACTCAATCGGCAACACCGCATAGCCCGACGTGTCGAGAAAATCGAGATCGAGCCGCAGCGGCGCCAGCTTGTCGACTTCGGCGCCCCGCGCCCGGAGCAGCAAGTAGGCATAGGGCGTCACGCGCCAGCCATATTCCGGAAGTGCCTTCGATGTGACCTGGGGGTCTTGAAACGTTACCGACAGCACCTCGAACTGTTCGCCCAGCGCTTGGTTCACGGTGTCTTGAAACTTGTCGCGATAGTTTTCCGTCGGCCGGCCAAAATTGTAGAAGTAATATTGATTGTTGTTCTGATTTTGCAGATAGCGGGCAAAACCGCCCGACTCGCGTTCAATTTCCTTCGTGTGCACCAAGTTGACGAACACCCCAAACGGCTGCTGGTGGCCCACCACGTCGGGGCCGTCGACTTGGACCTGTAACTTGATTTCGGTCACCAGGTCGGCGTAATAGTCGAGCAGCTTGCGGGCTTCGCGCGCCATTTTGTGGTCACCCACAATCTCGAAACCACTTTTCAGATAGCGATACTTTAGTTCGGGTTTGGCGGTGCTGACCCGTGTGAACAAGTTGTTTGCGAATTGCGCGCGATGGAATTCCGCACGATCGCCAGACAGCGCCGCCAGCGCCTCGCGAATGGCCGGGGGCTGATGGGTTTCGGCCACATGCTTCGCCAGCACCCGCCCCAGATCGACTGCGCCTAGACTGGCATAGAACCACTGCTCGTACACCTGCGTGGACTGTTGTGCCTCGGGGAGCGCCGGCACTGCCAACGCATAGAGTTCCGCTGCCTGGCGAAAGCGCGCCAACGCCGCGAGCCGGCGGGGAGCGAATTCTGCGTTCTTTTCCAGTTCGTTGCGGTAGTCGTTTTCGTCGTGCTGCACCGCGGCATCGGCCAGTATCAAGGCCCAATGATCGGGGTGCTTTTCCAACGCACGACCGAGCGTGGCCCGTGCCAATTCATAGCCGCGAACCACTTCCAATTGGATATCGCGCTGCTTGCGGTTGGTGCTGTTTTGCTTTTGCACATCGGGCAACTGCCACACGGTGGCCAGGTTGCCGCGCATTTGTTGCACCAGTTCGGCCAGGGCTCGGGGTGGTAATTGGTCGATCGATCCGAACACTTCCTCGATGGCTTCCAGTCGATAAACCTCTGCCTTGCTGTGCGCCGTGGTAAAGGCCCGCGTCAGCAGTGTTTCCTCCAGCGGTTCGATGGGCAGCGCGCGCAGTTTGCGCAGCCAATCGGCTAATTCGCGCAGGTTGCGTTCCTGTTTGGAACGCGTCAGGGGAATGCGATCGGCACGCTGCTCGTAGCCCCAATAGTACATGAACGGATCGCGCCCCTGGTTGCTATTGGGGTCGTGGTTCGAGGTCCACACTCCCACGAACGTGGCGGCCAACGTCTGCGCTTCTCGGGGATGGGTCGCGGCCAGGCGCTCGATGTAGGGAAACGCGTTCGCCTCTTCCTCGACCTTCAGATATAGCTGGGCCAGCATCTGCTGGAACCCAGGCATGATTTCCGAGCGCACCCGCGCTTGCCAATCGTCGCTGGGGCGCACTTCGAGCAATTCACCGATTTCGATCGGTTGAACTTCTTGCCCCGACATTTGAAACATCGGCTGCTGGTTGTTGGGATCGTTGAAGAAGTAGTTGCCGTACCGATCGCGCTGCCAGCCACGCCCCCGGTGTGATCCCTGGTCGAGCTGGTAGCTAGCCCGCGCCTCTTGCAACCAAGATTGTGCCAACAGCGTGAGCACGTCGCGCCACGCGGCGTCGTTTTCGGGCACCGCTCGCAGCAGCGCGGCAACGGCCGTTTGCTGCAACTCGAGCGAACGCAGCCGGAAAGCCGCGTCGCCCGGCCGCGTCGACAGGTTGGTCGAGGTGAGCGCGCCAATCGTGCCCAAAATGGCACGTCCTCGTGTTGGATCGGTGCCGAAGCTCTCGTCGAGCCAGCGTTGTCCCAGTGCGTCGCGAACGCGCGGGGCCAGTTCCACGGCTCGCTGGAGCGCCTCGTCGTGCGACTGCTTGAGCTGGGCGCGGCGCTTGGCCGCGAGTTCGGCAGGCGTAGGAGTGGGCGGCGCAGGCGCCCCGGGCAGTTGTGCCGTCGTACCTTCTACCGCCGGAGTCTCAGTGGCCGGAGTCTCAGTGGCCTGGGGCTCCGCTTCAGGCGCCGCTGCGGCTGGGGGTTCCCCGGCGGGCAATTCTTTGACCGGTGCAGCGGGAAGTTCGATCGCCAGCACGGCCTGCGTCGCTTCCCAGGCAAGTTCCAATTGTGCGCTGTTCTCCTTCACGTGGTGGCGCGCCAGATGGTGCCGCGCCAGCAGGTTCAAGCCCTCGGCATCCGACGCATCACGTGCCACGTCGAGCGTGGGCAGATAGTCGCCCGCCCGAAGCTCCTCGCCGGCCGCGAACAAGAGCAGCGCCGTTTGGCGGGCATTCAGCAACGATGCCAGCATCGGCTCGGCAGAGCTTGCGCTTACCTTGGCAAGCAATTCGCCCAAATCGTGTCCCCCAGCGGTGGCCAGTCGCACGATGGTTCCTAGGCGGGCGAAGTCTTCCTCGTTCAATTCGGTGGGCGCCGCTTTGATCAACCCGACCACGTCGCCCATGCCAAACACGTTGCGCTCGATGAACTGTGCGCCGGGCCCTTGGCCGCCGGCGGCGAGCATCTGCTGGATGGCAATCGGCGACATGCCGTCGAGGATCATCTTCTGCATCAACTGCGGATTGATCCCCTCGGGAACCGGCCCGGTGCGCAGCGACTCGAGCAAACGGTTGTAAAGTTCGCGAGCCTCGGCGGCGGCCAGGCTGCTGATGAATTGCTTGACGTCTTCCCAGTGTCCCTGCGTCACGTCGCGCTGGAACGTCTTCAGGTCGGCTTCGAGTTTGGCCAGCGCGGTGGCCTGCTCTTGTGCCAATTGCGCCGCTTTCTGTTGCTGCTCGGCGGCCAGGCGGGCGGCTTCGTCGGTCGGGGCCGCGGTATCGGTGGGGGAAGGTGCTGCAGCGGCTGGCGCGGCGGCAGGTTTGTCTTCCACAGGGGCCGTTTCACTCGGCTCGTACCAGGCCTTCAAGATGGCCGACGGTCGGCGGTCGAATTGCAACTGGCGAATGCGTTCCAAGCGAGTTTCCTGCGCCGGGTCGGGCACGGCCCCGTTAGCGCCGGCCACGGCGCCAGGCGCCGGCATCGCGTTGAATGTCACCATCGCCGCCGGCGGGGTTGCCTGGCCTGCGGAAAGTCCGACTCCGCGCCGCAATAACCCTGGAACGCTTAACGAAATCTGTGCGTCGGCGCAACTTGGGCCCAGCGCAGCCCAGGTGGCGGCCAAACCAATCGACACCCGCTTCGTCAGGTTTCGCCACATGCTTGTTGGACCTCGGGTCGCGGACGAGTGCAATTTGGCCCGGAGTTGCCGCGTATCCCCGGGGCGAACGATGCTTGCGCGCGCTGGCGTCGCACGCGCTTCTAACAGTTTAGTTGCCGCCGTCGTCGGGTGGCGGTCCCGAGCCGGCGCCGCGCGAGTCGGTGTCTTTCTTCTTGGGCTGCTTGTTCTGACAAACGCCCTTCTTCTTGCAATTGCCGCTCTTGCAGCAGGAACATTGCTTGGGTAGCGGCAATCCCTGCAATTGTGCGATGTCCATCCGTGCGAGCCGGATCGTCGCCTCGAGGCTTTCCGATTGGCGCCGTTCCAGAGCAACGTCGCCCGCCGCGGCGGCTCGCGCGGCCAGCAAGGCGTAGTTCTGGCGTGCGGCCTCGATCTGTGGTTCCCAATCTTCTCGCTGATAGCCTTCCAAACGCATCAGCCAGGTTAAATAGTATTGCGCGCTGGCCAGTGCCTCGCGCGCGTCGCGCTCGAGCGCCCCATCGGCCGCGGGGTCTTTTTCCAATTCCTCGACCAAGGTGGTCAGGTCGTCATAAGCCGGGGGCAGTTGGCCCATCTGCATTTGGGCCTTCGATCGTTCAAGCCGGGCGGCACGTGCGAGCGCCTTTCGCTCGGCCGGCAAGACCTCGAGCGCCTGGTCATAGGCCGCCACGGCCTGGGCCCAATGCGCGGCGCGCGCGTGCTGCTGCGCCTGCCGCAGGTGCACGCTCGCCTGGTCGACCAGCAATCGCTCTTGGCCGGGGCCATAGTGATAGGCCAGCGCTACCGCAGGCACGAGCAGCCACAAGCACAGTAGTCCGCCTCGCATGGCGATGTCTCCTTTGCGTGACGTCGGGACCAATAAAATGTCAGGCGTGAAGGGAAAGCTGCCTGGGCGCTGTGCGCGGCGCGCTGGATTGACCCACCAGCGGGGTACGATCCGGTTGGTGACGTACTCCGGGACGCCAGGCGGTGCCCCACCGGCTTAATGCTACTGGCAACAGCGCCAAGACCGAAGCGCCCCAGGCACAGGCCGCTAGCGCGTATTCGCGAAGCGACAGGCGCTTCCAGGGCGAAGGCTCGACAAATTGGGCCATCTGCAACAGCGACGGTGTGCCGATTTGCTTGCGGTTGCCGTCGTGATATTCGCCGCCCAGCCGGGTGGCGATTTGTCGTAACGTCGAGACATCTTGCCGGGAATTTCGGCCATCGATCGCCTTCCCCACCCGTGGGTCGCCCACACCCACCACCAGCACCTGCGAAATCGCGACCGGCAACCGCGGCATGCCCGTGGCGGGCACCGTGTCTCCGTCGGTCAACATCATGAGCGAGGCGCTGCGCGGGTTCCAGCCGTGGGCCAGCTCCGCGGCAGTGGTCAAGCCGTCGAACAGACGGGTTTCCCCTTTTTCAAAGGCGTAGTGCATCGGCAGTTCGTTCAAAATATTGCGAATTACCTCTTGGTCGAGTGTATCGACCACCACCGGTTTGGCGCCGTTGTAGACGGCCACCACGGTCACACGGAACGGTTCGGGCGCGCGCGCGAAGAACGATTCGAGCAAGTCGGCCACACGGGCGAGCCGCGATTGCTTGTTTGTCGGGCCGGCATCCACTAGCCGCATGCTGGGCGACACATCGAGCACCAGCACCAGGTGCCGCAGTTGGTTCTTGTCGAGCGCAGGCGCCTGATGATCTTGCGGCGGAATGACCAGGAGTGTGACCAACCCCCAAGCCAGCCCCGCCAGGCCTAGTGCGCGCGCCACCGGCGCCAACCTGGCCCAACCGCGTGGCCGCGCGGCAGGGCCGAATGCCAAGCGCGCCACGGTCGCCACGCGGCGCGCGTGCAGCACCTCGGCCAGCAGCCCGACGACCAGTACCAAGATGGCAATACCGACGGCTACCATGGGGTGTACCTGAAACCCAACTGGCCCAACAACGTGGCGGACAACAAGGTCAGGCCTGCCCAACAACAGGGCCGGAAGTTATCCTGCGGCAACGCGGCGGTGCGTGCCATTCGCGTGGCCTGCATCTGGTCGATGCGCGCGAACACGGCGGTCACTCCGGCCTGATCGCCCGCCTGAAATACCTCGCCCCCGGTTAGCCCGGCGATATTCACGATGGGGTCGGGCGGGTCGCCGTCGGCCACGTGGATGGCGTAGACCGCGATGCGCTCGGCGGCCAACTGCTTGGCGATTTCCACATCCTGTCCTTGCATCAGGTCCGAGCTTTCGCCATCGGAGATGAGGACGATCATCCGGTCTCCTTCCTCGCGCTCGGCCAAGACCGCACGGCATGCCGACAGCGCTTTTCCAATCTCCGTGCCGCCCATCCAAGGCGGCGCAAGTTCTGGCCGCATGAAGGGCGGGCTGCAGCGGATGGCCGACGGATCGCTGGTCAACGGCACCCAGTGCAGCACGTTGTTGGCGAAAAAAGTCAATCCAAACGCATCGCCCTGGCGATAGTCGAGAAACGAGTTGATCGCGGCCATCGACACGTCGTAGCGCGTGCCATCGCCCATGCTCGCGCTCATGCTGCCCGAGATATCGACGCAGAATTCAATGTTCGTCAGCACACGCTTGGTGACCGGTTGGCCCAAGCGTTGGGGGCCCGCCAACAGGACAATGGCCACGGCCAAGAGCAACACCGGCCATGTCTCGAACAGGCCCAAGAGACCAAATATCCAAGGGCGCGACCGCAGCGGCGAATGGTCGATGTGCAATGTCAGGTGCCACGCGTCGCCAGCCCAAGCGCGCGCCAACAACGCGACCGGTACGATCAGCAACAGCAATACCCAGGGGTGCAGAAAGCTCATGGCGCGCCTCCCGGGGTGCCGTGATCCGCGACCGTCGAGTCGGCCGTGTTTGCTAGCAGTTGCTGGTAAGGGGCTAGCAGCGCGACCACATCGACGGGCGCACCACCCGGCGGCGCATGCAACCAGTGTTCGATCTGCCGCAACAATGCGCCCGCTACCGGGTCGGCCTGCAACTGGGCCATGGCTGCCGGCGGCGGCAATTTCTGTAGGTCCAAGCGCTGCTGCCAGTACGAAAGTAGACTGCGTTCCAGTTGAGCCTGGTCCTGCGGTGTAAGGTGGCCTTTTAGCCCTTTTTCCAACAGGGGGCGCAACTGTTCGGCGGCCGTCAGCGGGGCCAGGCAAACGGGGAACGTTTCGAGATTCTCACCTGGCCGGCGCCAACGCCGCACTAGCCAAACCAAGCCCACGATCCAGACCAGCGACAGCATGGCCAGGGCCAGCCGGTAGCCGCCCGCGCGAGGCAACGGCCGGCCCTCTGCCTGATGAGGAAGCATTTGTCCTGCCGGAAGCACCGCAGTGACCTCGACCGGAAGCGCAGGCAATTCACCTAGCGATGTCCCATCTCGGCGACGTAGATACTGGCGCAGGTCGTACTGTCCGGGCTCGAATCCCAGGAACTCCAATTCGTATCGAAACGCATCTCCGTGGCGAAAAGTATTGACTACGCGGACCGCCACGGGGGCCTGCCGATCTTTCCAAGCAACCGCCTCGAGCTCGCCGCCGGGCAGCACCCGTTGCGGCAATCGTTTGGCACGCCCCACCGACGATTTCGCCAGGGGTGGTACCGGCGCCACCGCCGAGCCCACGGAATTGGTCTCGGGCTGGGACGGGGCCCCCAGGTGCTCTAGACCCCCTAGCGCAACCAAGTACAGGCAGCACCCTGCGGCGAATCGCAGTTTGGAGACCATCAGCGCGCCCCCCGACCCAAAATGGCGCGATTGCGAAAAAAGTGACGCAGCCCCGAGGCGAACTCTCCATCTGCGGAAACTACGAAATGGTCGATTGCCGCGCGCTTTAGCTGGGCGCACAGCGCCGCTTGATCGTGCCAGGTGGCGCGCCCATGGGCCACGGCCTGACGGCCCGTCTCAGGCTCTTGAATACGCAGCCAGCCACTGCCGCCGAGCGAGTGTTCGGCCGGATCGCGCAGTTGCAGCACGACGCAATCGTGGCGTTGCCCGAGCCGTTTGAGTCGCGGCAAGGCGTCGGGATCGTGCATGTCGCTGAGCACGATCACCAGCGTGCGCTCGGCCAAGGTCGGTGTCAGCTCTGCCAGGCGTTGCGCTAACCGAGTAGGTTGGTGATAGTCGAACCGCCGCAGCCGGTGCAACCATTGCAGCACCTGGTCCTTCGACAGGCTGGGCTGCACGTGCAAGCGTGTATCGCCCACGCCCAGAATTCCCACCGGGCTGATGCGTTCGAGGCAGGCCAGGGCCACGCCTCCGGCTATGAACACCGCCAGTTCATATTTGCTCCGTTCATGCGAGCTAATGGTCATCGAGGCGGAGGTATCGACCAACAAATAGACCGGCATTCGCCGCGAGGCTTCGTACTGTTTGACGTGCAGACGTCGCGTGCGCGCGGTGACACGCCAGTCGATCGAACGAATGGGGTCGCCAGGCAAATAGGGCCGCGACTGCACGAACTCCAACCCCGAGCCGACCATTGCCGAGCGATCGGTGCCATAGCCCAGGCTATCGGCCAACCGGC
>CAYSXM010000019.1:0-16238 GCA_964434905.1 uncultured Pirellulales bacterium
GGCAAGTCGCGCCAGGCCTCGGGCGCGCGCCCCAGCACGGGCGTCAGGTTCGGCACGCCAAACCGTTCGGCATTGGCCACGATCAGACCGTGGTCGTCGGCATCCATTTCCACCGCGAACACACGCCCCTGGTTGGCAATCTGCGCTGCTTCAATGGCCACCGAGCCGCTTCCCGCGCCGATGTCCCAAGCGACGCTGCTGGGGCCCAGGTCGAGTTCCGCGAGTGCCACGGCGCGCACTTCGGCAGGTGTCAACAAGCCGGCCTTGGGTCGCGATTGCAAAAACACCTGGTCCGGGTTGCCAAACAGGCGCCGCCCCGCCGCGCTGATCGGCCGATCGGGAATCTCCGGCTTGCGAACCAGAATCATTACATTCAACGGCGCGAATTGCTGGTCGATTAGCTCGGCCAATTCGGCTTGTGTCACCCGCTCGTCGGGCGAGCCCAAGTTTTCGCAAACGTAGGCCGAAAAATAATCGATCCGCTCCTGCAACAGTGCCTTGGCCACCACGGCCGGAGTCGCCTCGCTGCTGGTAAACAACCCAGCCTTGTCGGCCACCCGAATTTTTTCCACCACCAACGTTAAAGGACGGTTGGCCAGGTCGGTCAAATAGGCCTCTTCCCAGCTCTCCTTGACCCGCGCAAACGCCAATTGCATGCTGCTGACGTGTGGCAGCACCTCGAACCGGTCCTTGCCCAGCCGCGCGCACAAATAGCGCGCCACGCCATAGAACAGCGGGTCGCCCGAGGCCAGCACCACCATCCGCTGCCCTGCCAGCTCGGTCAGTTGACGGACCGCCAATTCCAGGTCGGTCCCCAGTACCAACCGGCGACCAGGGGCGGTCGGAACACGTGCGAGCGTTGCTTCAGCGCCGGCCAGCACCTGAGCCTCGCCAACCAGACGGCGGGCCGCGTCGGTCACGCCGTCGAGGCCGTCGTCGCCAATGCCGATGATGTGAATCTTGGGTTCCCCAACCACGATTCCTCCGCCAGAATAGAGCTGCTATCGTCTGCCCAGTGAATGGACTACTTGTTACCCAACAGAACCCACCGACCCCCTGGCTGAACCACCCCAGGTTTTGGAGCCACGGCTCGGCGGCAACCATCGAGACTGCCGGTGCGCGGATTCTACGCCGTGGCCACCGTTGGCGGGAAGCCGGTTCGTCTCGTGCCTGCCCTTCGCACCCCCCGCCACGTGGTCCATTCCACCCGATTCGTTTGCCATACCTGTCCACCGGGAACCACGCATGCCGCGCGTATTAGTAACGCCTCACCTACTGTTCGAGCAACCGGGACCCTATCGCGACGAGCTGCTTCAGGCAGGCCTCGATGTCGTTTATCCCCCCGGCGGGCGCAGCCTGATGGAGCCTGCCGCGCTGGCCGCGGCCTTGGTGGGGGTCGATGCGGTTTTGGCAGGCATGGAGCCGTTCAACCGCCAAGTGCTCGCGGGCGCACGGCTGCGCGCGATCGCCCGGATGGGCGTGGGCTACGACGCGATCGATGTCCCCGCTGCTACGGCGCAAGGCGTTCCGGTGACCATCACCCCTGGCACCAACGAGGTGTCGGTCGCCGAGCACGCACTGGCTCTCATGCTGGGGGTGATGCGTGGCTTCCCCGGCAGACAGCGCGAGGTGGAACAAGGCAATTGGCGCCGCAAATCGCTGCCACGCCTGGCCGGCAAGGTGCTGGGGCTCGTCGGCCTGGGCCGTATCGGCAAGGCCATGGTCCCACGGGCACAGGGGCTGGGACTGCGCGTGATTGCTTGCGATCCCCTGGCCGATCGACAATTCACGTCGGCCCACGGCGTGGCCCTAGTCACCTGGGACGAACTACTGACCCAGGCCGACATCATTAGCTTGCAT
Source organism: uncultured Pirellulales bacterium (assembly GCA_964434905.1). Taxonomy (GTDB): domain Bacteria; phylum Planctomycetota; class Planctomycetia; order Pirellulales; family CAYNRE01; genus CAYSXM01. The sequence continues at coordinate 1,861 of CAYSXM010000019.1, forward strand.
GCCCCCGCGACACCGGTGACCGACCGCATGATCAACGCCGAGAGCCTGGCCCGGATGAAGCCCCGCGCGGTACTCATCAATACGGCGCGCGGATCGTTGGTCGATGAACCTGCCCTGGCGGCCGCACTGGCCAGCGGGCACCTGTTGGGCGCCGGGCTCGATGCGTTTACCGTCGAGCCGCTGCCACTCGACAGCCCGTTGCTGCGAGTAGACAACGCACTCTTGGCGCCGCACATGGGCGGGCTCGACGAAGAGTCCGAAGTGGCCATGAGCCATCTGGCGGCCAAGTGTCTAGGCCAGCTCTATCGTGGGCAATGGCCCGCTGGCTGCGTCGTCAATGACGAGCTGCGCAGCGGCTGGCGCTGGTAATTCGGGGTAAGTGCCCGTGGCCGCAGCAGACCCCGGCGACATTTTTCAACGTCGGGGGAACAGGCTACGCCTGGAACGAGCTGCCACAGCCGCAGCTTTTCACCGCGTTCGGGTTGTCGAAGGTGAAGCCGCGCTTCTCCAGGCCTTCGTAAAAATCGACCGTGGTGCCGTCCAGGAAGAGCGAACTCTTCTTGTCGACCACCAGCGTAATGCCGTGATATTCGTATTTCGAATCGACGTTCTCGTCGACCGACTGATCGAAGCCCAAGCTATAAGAAAAACCGCTGCAACCGCCCCCTGCCACGCCGACACGTAACATGGTGGTCGGCGACAGCTTCTGGTCGGCAATGATTTTCTTGACTTCGTTCGCGGCCTTTTCGGTCAGGGTGACTGCCATGGCGGGCGATAGCTCCCAAAAAGGAATTTCAGCGCATTGTCACAACCCGTACTGTCTAAATTATACGATCGTCGGTCTGCGGGGGAAGACTACAAACTGGGCCAACCGGCTGTCGCAAATTGCCTGGCCGCTGGGGCCTAGCACCCTGCCTGGTAATTGCTTGGCACCCCGGACCCCTGGGGAATTCCCCGGCAGACACCCTCCCCCGGGACCCGATGGTTCCCCAGGGGCCTGAAGATAGTCGGCCTAGCCTTCCGTAGAAGAATTCAACCGGCTGCTAGGCCAATCCGCCCAGTTTTCGCAGCCGATCCACGGTTTCTCCCACCCACTCGATGGCGATTTCGATCTCTTCGGCGGTGTTGAATCGCCCCAGTCCGAACCGCAAGCTGGCGCGCGTGGCGTCTTCGTCGAGCCCGATGGCACGCAGCACATGGCTCGGCTCGGGATTGGCCGACGTACAGGCGCTGCCCGAGCTAACCGCTAACTCGCCCATGCTCATCATCAGGGCTTCGCCGTCGACATTACCAAAGCTGAGGTTCAAGTTGCCAGGCAACCGTAGTCCCACCTGGTCGAGCGCCGGACCGTTCATCGCCAGCTTGGTCAGTCGAGCTTGTAACCCCTCGGCCAGTCGATTGCGCAGGCCTGCCAGCCGCGGCGCCTCGACCGCCAGTTCAGCCAGGCACAACTCGACGGCCCGGGCGAAACCGACGATGCCTGGCACGTTCAAGGTTCCGCTGCGCAGGCCCCCCTCCTGGCCTCCACCGAAGATTTGCGGTAACAGTCGCAGACCGGCGCGACGGCGCACGTACAGTGCACCGACACCCTTGGGTCCGTAGAGTTTGTGCGCCGAGCAACTCAGCAAGTCGACGCCGAGCGCATCGACATCGACCGGTACCTTGCCCACGGCTTGCGTCGCGTCGCAATGCAGCGCAATCCCACGGGGCTGGCAAATCGCCGCGATCTCAGCCAGAGATTGAATCGCACCGATCTCATTATTGGCTAGCATTACCGAAACCAGCACGGTGTCGGCACGCACGGCATCGGCCACGCGCTCTGGATCGAGCCAGCCCGCACGTGGCAGCGGCGCCGGTGTGACGTCGAGCAGGGTGACCTCCAGACCATGCTGGCCCAACCAGACCAGCGGATCGAGCACCGCCTTGTGTTCGGTACGCACGCTAAGCACGTGGTTACCGCGGCGGCGAGGGCGTTCGCAGACCCCTCGCAACGCCAGATTGTTGCTCTCGGTGGCGCCACTTGTGAACACGATTTCGCGTGGTGTTGCCCCCAGCGCCGTGGCTACCGATTGCCGGGCCAGCTCGACAGCTTCAGCGGCCGCGTGCCCCCAGGCGTGGCTCACGCTGCCCGCATTGCCATAGTGCTCACTGAAACACGGCAGCATCGCTGCGACCACGCGCGGGTCGACACGCGTCGTGGCGTGGTTATCTAGATAGATCGGGCGGGGGCACATAGCGGTCGGCTGCCAAGCAAGAAACGGGCGCCAAGCAAGAAACGGGCGCCAAGCAAGAAACGTGCGCCAAACAAGAAACGTGTACTGTTCACGACGCCCCGCTGCGGCCGACAACTAGGCCCGCCCCACGCGTCGCGTGGCCAGAGACACGACCGCGGCCAGGCCCCACAGCATGAGGACCCGCGCCGCTGGCTCGGGCACGTTTTGGCCCGACGCGCCCGGCGGAGGAAAGTTCGCCGCCCACACAGTATAGTCGCCGGCGCCGACTACGCCGTCGAGATTGAAATCGGCCGACAGCCCGGCCCCCGACTGCCCAAACTGCGCGGCCCAAATGGTGTAGTCCCGCAGCCCCACGGAACCATCGCCGTCGGCATCTCCGGGCGTTCGGGGCGGGCCTACCGTCACGCTTAGTTGCGCCGCCAGAATGGGCACTGCCAACAGGAACGACGGTTGAAATTGCACCTGCTGTGGGGTGAATTGCGTGGGCAAGCCGGGGGGCGAACCGTGGATGGGGCCTTCGGCCGTGAATCGAATTCCAATTTGCGAAACGGCCGGGGTTCCATTGATGATCGGGGTAACTTGAAATTGCAACAGGTCGTCCGGAAACTCGAACACCGCGGTCAGAGTACTCGACGGATAAACACCGTTTACCGAGGTGCCAGAAAGCTGCAAGAAACCTCCCACCGATTGGTACAGGGCATATTCGTTCGTGCCCTGTAGGGGCGGCTGCGCGGTATCAAAGACTTCGACCAAAACGAATGAACCGCCCACCACGCCAAACGGGTCGATTGTGCTAGCACCGAAACTGCCGGCCACTCGATAAGTGACCAGGTCGGCTCTCGCTACCGTGCCGATGCCCTGGCTAACCCACCCGACGCCCGTCAACAGTGCGAGCACCATCCGGCGAATCGCTGTGTGAGATTCGCGGCGGAGAAAACTCGCCGGGCACGGCCCTGCGGTCTGCGCCGTACGCGTGATCGTCCGCGCCGATGATCCCTGATTACTCATGAATTTCGTCGCGAGGTGCCGAAAGGGTTGTGGCTGCTTGGAAAACCGCGATCAGGTGCTCCTGGCTTTGCCAGTGCTCTGGGTTTCGCCGCCGCACGCTCATGAAAAATTCGCGGAGAGGCACCCTGCCGCAAGATGACCCGAAAAAGGACCGCCAGCGATTCAGAAACCGGACCCACTGAGCAAATGCCGAGTGCGTCGCTCCACAATTCTTACGCTAGGGCATCTGCCAAGCGAAGGCAATTCATTCTTGTGCCAATGTGCGCGATTGCCGGGTAATTCCGTTGCACAAGCCAGGCTCGGCGCATTTCCCACGACCTATTGGCAGCGCGTGCTTCGCAGAGAACCAGAGGTCATCGGGTTTTACCATTTTTGGGTAGATTCTGCCGCACCAACTGCGGAGGTTGGCCGACCACGAACACTTTGGGGTCGTCGATCACCCAGCCGGTCGACCAATGTTGGCCGTCGACCAGGTTCCAGACATCGAAAAACACCTGCTTCAGTTGCAACGCTCGAAACCCATAGCAATGGTGCGACGCCAGATGATCGGCGCTAGTCAGGTCGGCAATTCCCGGATGCGCGTAGTAGTGCACGCGACCATCGGGCGTAAACGACATGCCGAGCGTCCACCAACCTGTCTCGGTCACGTTCCTGACTTTGTAATCCTCTCCGCGGGGGCCCGAGCGAACTACTAAGTACGCACTATCCTTCTTGTCCTGACGGTAGTGCCCGCTGTTGAAGTTGAAAAACAATCCGGGCCAATACGGTTCGGTTTCGCTTTCGCCAAACTTGCTGCCGCGCAGCGTGGCCCGGAACGCGAAACTGGAACCGGTACGATCCTCCCATTGATCGAAGGCCGGTACGAACACGCGGACCACGGCACTGGGCGACTTGGAAACAGGAATGCCTCCCACACGCCCCGCGACAATCATGAACAGATCGTCTTGGGTCGATTCTGCCGTTCGCATTCCAGGAATGCCCGTGAACTGCGAGGCAATCCACAGTGCGCCGGTGCTCCCTTCCAAACCACCCGGCGGCGTCTCGATACGTTTGACCAGGTCGGGCTGGCCTCGCCCATCGCCTTCGATCCAGCGTCCATTGGCCGAGTGACCAAACGGCGCGCGGCGGCGACCATCTTGCTCGCCCGAGCTTTTCGGACTGTTGGGAATGTATTTCCACTCGGGGTCTTCGAAATCGTCCCCTACGCCAGTTACCAATTCGCCAGTGCCTGGCACAACGGGCATCGATGCCGCAATCACCACGGGCAAGTTCCCGCCAAACCAGACCAAGGTTGCCGTTACAACGCCCGCACAGATGCCGACGGAAATGCGCATGAATTCATTCCTCTGCCCGTGCCATGCCCACGCCGGGCCAGGTCGCGGCGTGCCGAGCTAGCCGGGTAGCGCCAACGCCGGTGCATTGGGAACAATCGCTACGACCAGCAACCTGCGGTGTTATCGGACCGCAGGCCTGGTTGGGTTGCGAAGCTCCAGCACCGGTAAGCACAGCTTTCCCTGCCTACGCAATCTGGCGCCGGCACTTAACCGGCCAGCTCACCCGTGTTGCCGAAGTCTGGGAACATTGGAACTCGACTATTGACGGCACTATTCTGGGGGGGATAGCCTGATTTTCAGCCGGAGTCATTCCTCACGCTGAAAAGGGGTAACTCGTGGGCAATTCAATTGCATACCAGCCAGTGGAACAGACTGCGCGTGACACACTGCCAGTGAGTGACCCACGGACTGCGCGGGTCAGATTTACTTGTCGGGGGGCGGGCGGCATCCGGCAGCGCCTGGCCGTCGGTTCGATGGCCTACGCCGCTCTGTGGTGCGCCGCAGTCTGGGGCGCCGTCTGGGGCGTTACGACGCCCCCTTCGTGTGCGCGGGGTACTGAACCGCGCGGAAGCTCACTGGTCAAGCGACTTGAACGGCGCGCCAGTCAGATGGATGTGGCCGCCGATGTGGCGCTGATGTTCCAACTGGAACTGACATCGGCCGCCGATTTGCCCGACGAACAGCGCCAAGCTTTGGTGGCCAGGCTGGCCCACTGGAAGCAGGTCGCTCACGAGGGGCGTGTTCGACTGGGTAATCAGTGGGTCGCGCCAGAGGCGCGCCAGCAAGCGGCCGCCGCCGCGATGGTGTGCCAACTGCAGGCTGCCGAACTGTTCAAGGTAAACAATGTCGAATTGGCACGCGATAAGCTGCGGGAAGCCAGCCAGGTATATCCCAACGGAGTACTGGCCGAATTTACCCTGGGGCTGACCTATATCTCGGTCGAGAACGACCCCCAGCGCGCGCGGCAGCACTTCGCCGAGTGCCAGCGGCGCGACCCGAACCATGTCGCGGCGCTGAACAATCTGGCCGTTTGCGAGCTGCGACTAGGCCACCCGCTGCATGCAATCGCCTTCCTCTGCGATGCTATGGTGCTGGGTCCGCGCACACCGCAAGTTTTGCACAACGCGGGGCATTTTCTCGAACTAGTGGCCCGCGAGCAGATCGTCCTGAAGAAGTCGTCGTTGAAGAAACTAAGCGAAATGTATTCGCTCCTGGTGTCAACACACATGGCGCCAGCCGCGCAGTCAGGCACAGGCTGGCTCTACATGCAGCCCACCGTCGAACCGGTGCTACCCGACCCCAACCCGGATCACCCCCCGGCCGTGGCGCCCGAGCCGGGCGCCCTGGAACGTGTGCGTTGCGTAGCCGACGGATCGGCCAGCGCATTTTGCATAGCGCCGAACCTGTTCCTGACCAACCATCACGTGATTGCCGACGCGGAAATCGTGGAAATCACCGATCCGCAAAACCCGCAGGGCGCGCCGCTGGCCGCGCGCGTGGCGGCCCAAGATGCCAAGGCCGATCTGGCCTTGGTGAAATGTCCTGCCTTGATTGTGCCGCCCCTGCGGCTAGCCGGAACCCTGCCGAGACGAGCCGCGGAAGTGCTCGCGCTGGGGTACCCGCTTTCGGATTTGCTGGGGGCGGGCCTCAAGGCCACGCGAGGAATTGTGACTGGAACGCCGGTCGCCGACACCGCGGACCTGTTGCTGATCGACGCGACGATCAACCCGGGCAACAGCGGAGGGCCGCTGTTGGATACAAGCGGCCACGTCGTGGGCATTGTGTCTGCGAAACTTCGTGCGTCCGGCGCGGCCGCCGTCGATTCCTACGGCCTGGCGATTCCCAGCCTGGTGGTGCTCGAGTTTCTCCACAAGGTGCCGCTGGAGGTAGCGGTCGCGATGGATGGCAACCGCCGAACCTGGGAACAAGTCGACGCGGAAGCACAGGCCAGCGTGGTCCGTATCAACATATTGCGAAAGGTCGTGCAGACTGCGGTGCAACCTCCGCAACCGCTCCCAGAGACATCGTCGCCGGTCACTTTCCTGGAAGACCAAACCTGCCCGTTCTGCGGTGGCTATAAGCAAGTTGATTGCCCCGCGCGCGATTGTGCGCGCGGTCGGGTGGGGGTCGAGCAAACACGGGTGTTTGGTCGCAGCCATCTCGGAATTCCGATCACCGGCAGTTTCAAGGGACGGGTGAGCTGCGCCTCTTGTGGCGGCGATGGAGTGGTTGCCTGCCCTTATTGTCACGGCACAGGCAACGATCCGGCGCTGCGTTAGCCCGTATTCAGCCTGTCGACCAGGTGGATAGCAGAACGGTTCATGGGCCACAGCAGTCGCCCGCACGCGATGCGACCGAGCCACCATGTTCCATCTTGTCAGGCGGGGGTGCCTGGCTTGTGCAAACCCCTTGGTTCGCTCTGTCTAGGCAGGCTGGTCGACACCCGGACCGCCGGCCAGCTTCGCCGGTCTGCCCAAACCACCTCGTTGCAATCCGTACGACCGGTTCGCCCGGCAATTTCGGCAAGGTCTGCCGTTCTTACTCAACTGGTTCGATCGGCACGTCCGATACTACCCGCACGGGCCAGAGTGTACGCGCTCCGCGAGAGGCGCGAGCGAGAGACTGTTGGCAACTGTCGAGGTAGACCCCTGCCATGCCGATTTACCGAACCGTTTCGTGGTTGGTTGCTGGCGCGCTGTTGGTCGGACTTGCTCGTCCGGTCGAGGCGCAGAGCCTGTTCCAGCCGTTTCTGATGGACGACATCAGTTACTACGGTGGGCCTCCGGAGCCCAACCAAGGCTATTTCTTCACGGTTGAAGGGCTCGACTGGGCGCTCTCGGCGCCCGAGACCACGACCGTGGGCAATAACTCGATCACGCCGCCGGTGGTGGCGGTGCTCGATGGCAGTTCGTTCCGCACGGAAACCAACACGCTCAACACCAGTTGGATGACCTCTGAATTGGGTTGGGGCAACCGCATTCAGACAGGCTGGACCACGGATCATTGGGGCCTGATTATCGGCGGCTTCGGCGTGAAACCAGTGACCCAAAAGCTCGATGCCCGCAACATCGACGTGGTGTTTCCCGACCCGCCCTTCGGGGCCGGCGGTTTGGGTTTCTTGAACGGCTTTGTCGATCAGAATCCGCAAGACCAGATCGACGACGACATCAACGGCAACGGGATCTTCGGCCGATTTTTCGCCCACGATCCGACCATGCCGATCAGCGCCACCGATCCGCGCGACCGGCTCCCCTCGACCAGTTGGGATCTGGCCGACGCGCCTCGATTGCCGGTGTTGTTCGATTCGGTTCATATCAAGAACCGATCCGAGCTGTGGGGCCTGGAAGTCATGCCCTATTACCGCACGAACGCCACGCACCGCGGCGGCTACTTCGAGTTCGGCCTGGGCGTGCGCTATTTGAAGTTCTTCGATAGCTTCCACTTCCTGGGTCGCGGCGGAATCCTGAACGAAACCGAAGCCAACACCTGGGCCAGCAACAATATCATTGGCCCGCAACTGGGTGCGCGCTGGTTCCGCCAGGTGGGCCGGGTGAAGTTTTCGGCCGACAGCCGGGTGCTGTTGGGCAATAACTTCCAGTCCGTGCGTCAAAGCGGCGAGGTGGCCAACCAATTGCCTTTCTCGTCTACGTTATTGCCCCGACAGAATCTGCCGCTGAACCTAAACCAGACGTCGTTCGTCCGGTCGTACCACCCCAACGAGTTTAGCCCCGTGGTCGAACTGCGGTTGGGTGCCGCTTATCAACTCACACACGCCATCGCCGCCAATATCGGCTGGACCGGCATGTATATCGATGGCGCCGCTCGCGCCAGCAACATGGTCGATTACGTGCTGCCTGGGTTCGGCATCAACACGGCCAACAATCGCCAGAACGTTTTCTTCAACGGCATCAATTTCGGCCTAGAGATCAATCGCTAACGCGATCCAGCCCGGGGCAGTTGCCAGGTTCTGCCGATCGCGCCCAGGAGATTTCGCACGGCCCGTGACGCGAGGGCCGCTAGTTTATCGGTTCCGCGGGAGTGTTCGGGGGGAGCTCTCGGGAATTCTTCGAGCCCACGATTTCCTAGCGAAGTCGTGGGCTCGCGTTGTTCTAGCGATGCCGACCGAGGTGTTGCCCTAGGTCGAGACACTGCGTCATGGCGGCCCGCACGGGGCCAAGCTGTGCCTGGTGGAGCCCCAGCGAGAGCGGTCCCCAGAACGCTCTAGGGTCAACTGCCATCGGCGCGCTACAATCTGAGGGCCCCTGCACGGCGATCGTGACGCACGAGCTGTGCCGACTTCCTGACACTGCGCCGGAAATGCGGCGCCCCCGGTTCGGCCATGAGCCCCCGCGAGGTAAGGATGCCACCCCACACGTCGCGCACGATCGTGGCGATGCTGTGCATGGTCGGCGGCTTCGCGGCACCGTTGCCAGCAGAGATTCCAGCCTCGCTGCGAGATACCTGGCGCTCATCGGCCGATCTGGCGGCCGTGTCTTTTTGTGACGTCCACCATGGCTGGGCAGTCGGCACACACGGCGCCATTTGGGCAACCAACGATGGTGGCCAGAACTGGCAACGCCAATCGTCCCCGGTGGTCTCGCCGCTGACGGGCGTTTCCTTCGCTGATCCGCTGCACGGTTGGGCTGTGGGAACCGAGTTCCTCCCCTACACCCCATTGGCCCAAGGGGTGCTCTTGGTTACCAACGATGGCGGCCTCACCTGGCAACGCGACCGCGATCGATTGCTTCCGCCGTTGGCCGCCGTGCGCAGATTCGATCGACAATCGGGGCTGATCGCAGGAGGAGCGTCGGGGGTGTTCCCCGCGGGATTGTTGGCCACTAGTTCGGAAGCACACACCTGGGCCGCGCCACCCCAGGGGGTGGGGCCCGGTTGGGCTGCTGCCGCCTGGCCCTTGGTGGGGCACGGCACCTTGGTGGGCCTAGATGGCCAGGTGGCGCTGCTGCGCAATCAGTTGCTCGAGGCCGTCGAGCTACCGGAACGCGGACTACGCCGGCCACTGGCGGTGGCGTTTGGAACGCCGCTGCAGGGTTGGATCGCGGGCCAAGGTGGTTTACTGTGGCACAGCCTCGACGCCGGCCGGTCGTGGACCCCCTGCAGCATTGAACGGCCTGCGTCGCGCGCTTCGGAGCCAGCACTTCCGCCGCTGCCAGACGCTTGGCAGGCCGTGGCCGCGCTGCAGGATACTTGCTGGCTGGCGGGTAGTACCGGCACGCATGTTTGGCGAACGATCGACGCTGGCAACACCTGGAAAGCACACCCCACCGGGCAATCTGCGCCGCTGACGGCGCTGACCTTTGTCGACCCGGAACATGGTTGGGCGGTCGGGGGATCCGGGGTCATTCTGGCGACGACCGATGGCGGCCAATCGTGGTCTGTTCAACGACCTGCCGACGCCAAGGCCGCGGTCTGGGGCTTGTTCCTCGATGAACGAGATGTGCCCTGGGAGGTGTTCGCAAAGTGGTGCGCCGAGGAAGGTTTCCGTGGCCGGGTAACCCTGGTGGGCCAATGCACGCACACTTCCACGGACTATTGGCAACTGAGCCGTAACCAGCGCGTGAACCAAGCACTGGCCGAGGTCGGCGTCGACGGAATGCCTGGCACTTGGCGATTTCCCTTGCCGGAACACGGTGTCAACCTGGCGCCCGCTACCCTGGCCACGGCTTGGAGCCGAGCGAACGGTCGGCCTGCCGAGGAAGCGCTTGCCGAATTCTTGACCTTGCAGATTCGCCAGTGCCAGCCCGAGATCGTGGTTACCAGTGCGGACGAGCCAGGCTCCGCGGGTCAAAAGCTATTGCGCTCCGCGCTGCGGGTGGCGATTCGTGCCGCGAACGACCCCAGCCAATTTGTCGAGCAGCTTGGTTCCGGGGACCTCCGACCTTGGCAGGTAAAGAAACTTTATGAGGCGCGCCGCGACGAGCGCGGGGGCGAGGCGAACATTTACTCGACCCAATGGGCGCCACACCTGGGCCAGTCGTTGGGGGAACGCACAGTCTGGGCACGAGGGTTTACGGAGCGCGCGCCGCGGCCAACGCCTGAGCATTGGTCGTTGATCTATAGTGGCCAGGGATTGACCTCGTTGCCACCTGGGCGGGCGGCGTTCACGGGCGTGTTCCTCGCGCCAGGCCAGCCAGGGCGGCGCAAACTGTCCGATCCGACGGGACTGTTCGAAGCCGGCGTGGGCAATGTGCAAGCGCTGGCCCGGCGCCAGCGGCATGTGGCCGCCATTTTGACCTCAGCAGTCGACGAACCAGGAGCCCCAGCGCGCATGCTGGGCGAGCTAGGCCCGTTGTCAGAGCAACTTCCCCCAGATGCCGGCGCGGCGTTGTGCTTTCGCATTGCCAGCCGGCAGCACGCGCAGGGCCAGTGGCGCGAGGCCGCGGAAACTTGGGAGTTGCTGGCCCAGCGATTTCCACAATCGGCGGTGACCCCCGCGGCACTCGTGTGGTTGTGGCAATATGCCACTAGTGCCGAGGCACAATACCGCGAGCAGCGTGCCCGCGGCGCGGGGCAGGCACCGGCGAGCCTTCGCGCGGCCCGCTCTGCTGCGCAGGTGGAACCGGCAGACGCGGACCCCACAGCGCTCGATTCACTCGATTCGCTCGCGCTGCGACAGCCCCCCAAGGCGGCCGATTTGGCTGTCGAATCGGCCCCGCGACTGGCGGCTTTTGCCCAGGCACGCTTGGCAGAGTTGGCACCCGCCGCCCCGAGCGAGCCGCCGCTGGCCTGGTTGCACGCGGGGAGGCAATCGCTACGCGGCGACAGCGTGGTGACCGATCGTGTGTGGCGAGATTTGCTTCGCGCCCACCCTCACGACCCCTGGGGTTGGGCCGCGGCCGGCGAGCTGTGGTTGCAAAAGCCCACCGACACCCCGCCCGTGCCGGTGGCCACCTGGTCGGTCGCATCCGCGCGGCCACACCTCGATGGGCAACTGGGCGACGCCTGCTGGGCCAGCGCCGAGCGTCTGGAACTTCGCGCCTCCGAGCGTGGCGACACCACCTGGCCCGCCACGGTCTGGCTGTGTGCCGATGCCCGTTTTCTGTACTTAGCAGCCGATTGCCTGCGGCCGGAAGCGGTCGAGGTTTCGCCAATTCCGCGCGTGCGCCAACGCGACGCGATGCTAAATGACGAGGATCGCCTGATAGTGCACCTGGACACGGATCGCGATCGGTCGGTGGCCTACACGTTTTCCGTGGATCATCGTGGCGCAACGCGCGAGAGCTGCTGGCAAGACGACCACTGGAACCCTCAGTGGTACGTTGCCGCACGGGGTGAACCAGCGCGTTGGTCGATCGAAGTGGCCATTCCTTGGACGGAACTGTCAGGACAATCGTGGCCCCACAACGGGGCTTGGCTGGTCGGGTTCAACCGAGTGGCGCCGGGGTACGGACTGCAAGCGTGGACTTTACCGGCAACAGTCGACGGCGAACTTGCGGGCCTTGGCATCTTGCGTGGGCCGCGCTAGCAGCCAGTCCATTCATTCAACGTCGGCCGGTGGAAGTGGATTGGCGATCGAAGTAGCTGGCCTCGCGCGGGGCATGGGGTGGCGCAATTGCTTGTGACCTCAGGTAGACTTGCGACCTTGATAGAAACCGCGGTTCGCGGACCTTGTTCGCGATAGTTGGTCGCTAGTTGCGAGCCTGCCGTGCCCCATCGACCAGCGAGCGCGAACGATCGGCCAGCGGGCCGGCCTGCAGCGAAACCGCTGGGCTCTGGCTCCGCGACCCCGGCGCGCGCAGGGTACGATCTGGCCATCTTCCTGATCGCGGCTGCGGCGCCGCTGGCCATTGTTGGGCGCGGTCTAGCGCTCGACCTGTGGGGTGACGAAGTCTATACCCTGGTGCACTTTGCCGCGTCGCCCTGGTCAGACATCGTGGCCGGTCCGTGGCAACCCAACAACCACCTGGCCTACACGTTGCTGCTGAAGAGTTGGATGGTCCTGTCGAACGAGCCGGCGTGGTTGCGCCTGCCGGGGCTAGGTCTGGCCCTACTGGCCCTGGGGGGCGTGTATCGGCTGGTCGCGGCCAGTTCCGGGCGTGCAGCGGGAGCCTGTGCGGTCGTGTTGCTGGGCTTGTCGCCGATGTTTTTCACCCACGTGATGCAGTTGCGAGGCTACGGCCTGACACTGGCACTGTTCCCCTGGCTGCTGGCCGCGGCCATGCACAAGGCCCAGCAAGGCCAATGGCTGCAAACCTTGGCGGTGGTGTGTTCAGGTTGGCTGTTTCTGTATACGCTGCCGACCAACCTGCTGTGGTACGTGCCGATGGCAGCCGTGGCCGTTTGGCGGGCAACACGTGGCCCCGGCCGACTGCGCGCGATCTCCCGCGCCGTGTTCACCTGGTCGGGACCGTTGGTTCTGGCCGGATTGGCCTATTGGCCGTTGGCGTCAGAGATTCGTGCCGCGAGCGCTGCTCCGCCGCGCTCGGTGCAAGCGTATGCGAGCCTGGCCCAGCAAGTGTGCTGGGCTGCCACGCGCGACCTGTGGCCCTTGGCGCCGCTATGGGTGTGGGGCTTGGTGCTGCTAGTTCGGCGCGAGCTTGTTCGTCGCAAGGATTCCGGCTCGATCGCAGGAGAACTGCAAAGTCGGGGTCTGGAACCTTTTTCGGTCGACACGCACTGCATTCAACCGACCTCCCTCGGCCGAAAACAGGTTCCTGACCCCCTCGTATTTAACTTTGCAGTTCCCCAGGCCTCGATCGACCGGCGCGCGCCCATCTGGCTTGCGACGCTGTGCGTGGCGCTGGGCACGCTGGTGCTGACCGTGGTGTTGGGCGTACTTCCCTTCGTGCGCAACTTTGCCCCCATGGTCGAGGTCACCGCCATGGTGGTAGCCGAGTTGCTCGTGGCGGCCAGCGACGGGTTGCTGTGCCGTTTGGCAGGCCGCTGGCCGGTGGCCGGGCACGCGCGGTGCCGCGCTGGGCTACCAGCACTGATGGTCGGGGCGCTGTTGCTGCCCGCGGCGCTTTCTTATCCGTTCCGGTTAGAAAAAGCTCGCGCTGGACAACGCTCGCAAGATGGCTATTTCAACTACTATGCAGCCCGCTACGAACCGGCCGCAGCGATCGACGAGTTGGCGCGCAGGGTGGGCCCTACCAGCGCGTATTTAGTGCTCTGCGACGAGGCCGATTTCCACGTCTGCGAGTACTACCTGGCACGGCGTGGCCTGCTGTCCGGGCGACTGGCCACGCTGGACGATGGTCGCCAACAGGCGGTGGTTTTCTACTTGGGTACGTCACGGCCAGAGTACCGTTTCGCGGCGGCTCGGGCGGGCTTGGAACCCGATCAACTGGCCCAGCTTCCGGTCGTAGCGCAGCGGGGGTTCTACGAACTGCGACAGTCGCCGGCCCCGATCCTGGTCCGGATCGCCCCCGCGCAACTGCATCGTGGTCGTGCGGCCGCGAGCACCTTGCCAGTGCCGCGCTAAAGCCGGTGCCGGGCTTCAGGGGCTGCGGATCGGCGTGGGCGACGGGGCCGCGCTGTGCTAGACTTCTCCTCGGGCCGCGAACCCCTAGGGTCGGGCTGGCGGCCGATCGAAGGCGGCTGCTGCTGGAACTTTTGCCGCGGAGAGGGAATCACGGTGAATAAAGATTGGTTCTACGTGGTGGCGGCCATTGCGCTGACCGTGGTTTGCTGGGGGGTATACGGGCCGACCTTGCATCGTGGCCAGACCGCCATGGAAGGGAGCCGGCTCCGCCCACTGATATGCGTCGGCCTGGCCTACTTTGGGATTGCCGTCGTGGTGCCGATTGTCTGGCTGCAACTACGCGGCGAGCCGGGGCAGTGG
>CAYSXM010000020.1:0-15743 GCA_964434905.1 uncultured Pirellulales bacterium
ACTTCGTCAACCAGCAGTCGAACCGCTGGCGGTTTTCCGCCTCAGCGGCCCTGCGGGGGGGTACCCCGGTGGCCCGCAGTGCCGAGGCAGCGCAGCGTTTGCTGACGCGCTGTCGGACAGAAAACACCGGTACTCCGTGGTCGGCGCTGGCGGAGCGCGAGTTGCAGCATGCGCTGGGATTCGCGTTGGCGGAAGCCTATGTTGCGCCCCCCCCTCCACCACCCACCTTGCCACCGGGGCCCCCGGTCGACCCGGTGGGTCGTCGCCAAGAACAGTTGCGGCGCCTCTCGCGGGACCAGGTCCAGCTTCCTAAGCTGTAGCCTTGGGGGCCAGTGGGCCCAGGGAGCGCGATGGCCGAGAGCGCCGAGTGCCGTTTGGCCGGCAAGACCTTTGGCCAGCGGGGCGCATGGCTGGCGGGGAGCTTGGACGGCGGGGCACGTGTCGACTGGGGTTGCCGAAAGCACCTCCGCGATCCTCGGCATCGAGCATCGCCTCGACCCAACTTCAAGATTCAACTCAGGAGCATCTGCTGTGAAACGCTGGAACTTGATCTGGCTAGGTTGCGTTGTGGCTGGCAGCGCAGGCTGGTCTCCGGCGGAAGAGAACTGGCCGCAATTTCGCGGCCCCCGCGGAACGTTGGCGACGGCCGCGCACGACTTGCCGGTCGCGCTGGGGCCCGAGAAGAACGTGGTGTGGAAGGTGGCGTTGCCGGGTCACAGCGCGGCGAGCCCGGCCGTGTGGGGCGAGCACGTGTGGGTGGTGTCTCCTGACGAGGCGGGCGATGTGTACCTGTTCGACTTCGACCCAACGGGTCACGAGCGTTGGCGGTTGAAGGTGGGCCAGGGCAACCACACGCTAGGTTTCAACAAGAAAAACAACTTTGCCTCTCCTAGCCCGGCCACCGACGGCCAGCATGTGTGGGTGCTAGCCGGCTCGGGCGAACTAAGCTGCGTGGATCTGGCGGGGCAGAAGGTGTGGACTCAGAACGTGCACCAAGAATATGGCGAGTACCAGACGGGGTTCGGCATCGGCTTCTCGCCGATTTTGTTTCGCGACGCGCTGTATTTCCCCTATTTGCATCAGGGCGAATCGTCGGTCATTGCGCTCTCCAAGGCGACCGGCAAGCTGAAGTGGCGCACCGCGCGCCGTACGATTGCCGAGGAGGAATCGAAGGATTCCTATACCACGGCCTGCGTGTTCGAGCAGGGCGATCGGGCCGAGGTGGTGGTGGCGGGCGCCGATCTGGCCAACGCCTATGACAGCCAAACCGGGCAAGAGCTGTGGCACCATGGCGACATCAACCCCGAGCGCAACAAGACACTAAGAATCGTGGTTTCGCCGGTGGCCGATCGCGAGCGAATCTATGTTTCCACCGCCAAGCGGGGTCCGGTGTACGCGATCCGGCCAGGTGGCTCGGGCGACGTGACGAAGACCCACCGGGTTTGGTCGCGGACCGAGGAAACACCCGACGTACCCACACCGGCGGTGGACAACGGCCTGATTTATATTCTGCGTGAAAACGGCGTGCTCAGCGTGTGCGACGCGGCCACCTGCCAGGAACACTATCAGCACCGTGTGGCCGAGCAGGCCGGCGCATTCAGCGCCAGCCCCGTCGTGGCCGACGGCAAGGTGTTTCTGTGTAGCGAACGGGGGCTGGTGGTGGTCGTAGCGGCCGGTCCGCAATATCAGCATCTGGCGGAAAACGATCTGGGCGAACTGATCATGGCCACGCCGGCCGTGGTGGGCCAGCGCGTGTATATTCGCACAACAGGGCACCTGATTTGCTTTGGTAAATCGTCTTGAATTGGCCGGCCAGAAACACGCGCTGCGGTAGCGCCCACGGCGGCAGGACCGCCTGGCGCCAAGGGGTAGTGCGCGCCGTTTTCGTCGGAGTTTTTCTGGCGACCGCGGGGGTGGTGGGGACCGTCGGTACGAGCTGGGCGCAGGCCCCGCGGGCGGCCGTGGAAATTCACCGCGATCTATTGCGTCAACTGCGCGCGGTGCAGTTTTCCGTGTCCGCCGGACGGATCGCGGCCTCGAGTCAACTCTTGGACCGCAGCGGCACCTCGTCGGCTCGGCAAGGCGATCGCGAAGAGCGGTTGGCGATCAACTTGACCACGGGACAACCGTCGTTTAGTTACGAAGCGCGCGACCCTCACGCGCGATTGGTAATCGAATTAGATGAAGGACAAAGCCTGCTGATTGAGCAGCGGCGCGAGGAGGAGCCCGCCACGCTGTTCGCCTTCGAGCAACGCCCCCACGCACAGTTGATCGTGCGCAGTGGCCCGGCAGATGGGCCGCGGCTGTGGCGGGCCTCCACGTTGTGGCACCTGCTATTGGCCGAGCCGGAACTGTGCCGCGACCATTTGCTGCCGGTGTTGCGTGCGTTGCGGCCCGATTGGGATTTAGCGGGTTTCGCCTTGCGCGTGGAAGAATCGTTGGTGCGCGCCGCTTCGAACGGTCGCGTGCCCGACCGAAAGCGGTGGACCACGCTGGTGGCGCAATTGGCATCGCCAGTGTTTTCCGAGCGGCAGGCGGCCGATCGCCACCTGCGGCTGGCGGGTCAGGCGATTGTGCCGTTTTTGCAAGGGCAAGACGTGGCGCGGCTCGACGCGGAGCAACGCTTCCGGCTGCGGCAGATTGTGGCCGCACTGGCCAACGATGCTCGTGAAGACCAGCCGCAGGCCGTGGCCTCGTGGCTGGTGGCCGATCCGCGGGTGTGGTTTGGGCTATTGTCGCGGGCCGACCCCGCGCTGCGCGCGCTGGCCAGCGAACAACTGCGTCGGCTGGCCGACGAGCCGATCGACTTCGACCCCCTGGCCGACGACGCGACGCGCGCCGCGCAGCTCGAGGCACTGCGAGCCAGGTTCCTCCCGGCGAGTGAGCCTGTCGCGGCACCCAACCCGAGTGTCCCGGCCAACTAAGGGCAGCATGGTCGATCCACCGCTACCGCTACTCATCACCGGCATCAGCGGTGTGGCCGGTTACAACGCGCTCGTTTATTTCCGCGCGCTGTATCCGGGCCAGGTGGTGGGGCTGCGCCAGCCGGACAACTGGCGGATGCTGGGTGCGGGAATCGCCGCGTGCGATGCCGGCGACGCCGAGGGGCTGGCCCGACTGTTCGATCAACATGGTTTCCGCGCGGTGCTCAACTGTGCCGGGAACTGCGCACTGCGTTCGTGCGAGCTCGATCCGGCCATGGCCCAACGAATCAATGTCGACGGCGTGCGGGTGTTGCTCGATGTGCTGGCCGGGCGCGACGTGCGCTTAGTGCATCTTTCGATCGACCTGGTGTATTCAGGCGACGGCGCGGGGGGCTACTTCGAACACGATCCGGTCGACCCGGTGACCGAATATGGCCGCACGATGGTGGCCGCCGAGCGACTGATCGCCGAGCGCGACGCGGGGGCCTGCGTGCTGCGCATTTCGCTGCCCATGGGAGTAAGCTTCAACGGCCATGCCGGGGCGATCGATTGGATCCAATCGCGGTTTCGCCAGCGAAAACCAGCCACGCTCTATTTTGACGAGATCCGCACGCCAACCTATACCGATTGCTTGAACCAATTGTGCGGCCAGGTGCTGGCCAGCGATGAACGAGGCGTATGGCACGCTGGCGCGTCGCGGCGGCTGTCGCTATTTCAAATCGGACAGGTCATCAATCGCGTCGGCGGATACGATCCTGGGTTGCTGCTCGGCTGTTGGAGACGCGAGGCGGGGCCGATGCCCCCGCGGGCGGGAAACGTGGCCCTCGATTCGTCGCGGCTGGCGGATCGCTTCGGCAGGGAGACGCTCGACGCCTGGCCCGCCCTGGAAGAGCATGTGCCCCGCGGGCCCGACTGGCACGTAGCCCGCGACGGCGACGCCGGTTCACCGCAACTGCTGGCCGACATGCTGTATTCCAACCCCAGGAAGCCCGGGCTCCCGCGGCCGGAATTCTTCCGCGCGAAACGACGTCGGATGCACGTGTGACCGTGCACACGTGGCCGCGTGGGGTCGTCCAGCATCGACCGGAAGATGGCCCGACTGGCATTGCCCACCTTGCCGGTTTTATCCAGCGTCTTGCTCGATCGGCCCTCGCGGTGGCTGACCTTGTGAGCCACACGGCGATCTGTTAGCCAGCCAGTGCGCCGGGGGGTGGTCGGCAGAGCCGATCAAGTTCCGGTGGACTGCGAGAACAAGTTCGAGGTCAGGCCGGTGTGGCCTGGTGTTGGCCCGGGTTGTACCGGCCACGGAGGTCTGGGATGCAGCCCTGGGATCAACCGCCAGCGCAACTGGTGGCCGAACTAGCCGCGCTAGGGTTGGTTGCGCCACGTCAATGGCGCAGCGCGCGGTGGCGCTTGCGGCGACTGTCGCGGGTGTTGCCTGGCGACGGCGCGCTATGGATTAGCTCGCTGGCCTCTGGGGGCGTGTTGACCCCCTTTCAAGCGAGCGAGATTCTGGCTGGACGTGCAGCCCAGTTGGTGGTGGGCCCCTGCCAGATTCTCTGCCCGGCGCAGACGGTCGCCTGGGGCCAGGTGTTTTGGGCGCGTCGCCCGGGTCGACGCGAACGGCGCCGGTTGGCCGTGGCCGCGTTGGAAAGTGCGGCGGCCAGCGATGTGGCCCCCAGGCTAGCGGCACTGGTGGCTCTTGCAGGCGAGCAAGGCGCGCCGCCGTGCGAAGCGGGTGTGGCGGACCAACGGGCCTGGCACTTGGCACCGGCGGTGCGTGGCAAACCACTGGCGGTGCACCTGGCGCGGTTCGGGCGACTACCGCTGGGGGCAGCGGGTGCGGCCATGTGGCAACTAGCCGAGGCGTTGGCCCGGGCTGAAAGCGCGGGTCAGCTTCCCGGCCGGATAGATCTCGCTGGCGCGCTGGTCGACCGGCGCGGAAGAATTCATTTGACCGAGTGGGGTTTTCGCGCTGCAGTGCGCGCCAGAGAAGATCAAGACCTGACAGCGCTCGAACCCGGGGCCGCCGATTATTTGGCGCCCGAGTTGGCAGCCGGTGAACCCACGGCGGTGCTGCCGGCGATGATCTGCGCTTGGGGGTTGGCGGCCTGGCATTTGCTGACGGGGCGCGCGGCCTGGACCGGCGTCGACGCACGGGCGCGCTGGCAAGCAGCCCGACGTGGAGAACGAGATTCCCTGGCGCGCATAGCGCCCGAGGTGCCCGAGCCTTGGCAACGGCTGGTCGAAGCGTGCGTGGCGCGCGATCCGGTGCTGCGGCCCAGTGGTTTCGCCGAAGTCTTGTCGCGGCTGGGCCCGCTGCCTGCCGGTGCGCGGCGGCAACTGGCGCGGGCCGTGGCCTGCGAGCAACCGGCCTGCGTGTGGCGCGGCACAACAGGCGGCGACCGTGCCCGAGCGGGCGTGCCGCTGGCAGCGGCCGGCGCGACGTTACTTGCCGCCGCGTTACTGGCCGCCGCTCCGACGCCCGCTGGGCTATGGCCTCTGGGTGGCCGGAGCGCGCGGTTGGCGAGCGAGCGGGGCCTAGTGGCCGAGAAGCAAGTGCCTGGGCCGAGGCAGCGTTTCGCAGCGAACAGCGCGGACGGCGCGAACAACGCGACTGGCAGGATAGTGGCTCCGGCCGCGGAGGCATCGCACGACACGGCATCCGACATGGCGCGGAGCAGCGGGGACGCCATCGAAACGGCCTGGCCGAGCACAATCGGCCAGGGGGCAGCGTCGGTGGCACACGCGACGTACACCGAACCATTGCCGCTGGAGCGCGGGAAGAGTGAGCACAGTGAAAGCACCAGCACGGGGCCAGAGACCGGCGCGCACCCGATGGAATCTTCCGCGACGGATGACCTGGACGATTCCACAGCGAGCGGCGCGGTGGCCTCGACAGTGCTGCCGGAATCGACAGTGCTGCCGGAATCGACAGTGCTGCCGGAATCGACGGGCCCCGCCGAACTGGAACAATTGGTGCTTCAGGCAGGTCAAACGGTGTGTGGCGCGGCAGGACGGCGCGCGCTCGTCACGGTGCCGCACGACGGGTGGGAGGTGATGACCGAAGACTTGCGGTTCGTCGACATCGACTTCGTGGCTGCCGAGCTGACGAACAGCGAACCGGACAGCGAACCGGACAGCGCTGCGCCCGGCAGCCTGACCGGTGCCTTGGTGCGATTGCGATCTGCAATGGCACGGTTCGAGCGCTGTACCTTCACGGGTCCTAGGTCGGTGGCAGCGATCGCTTGGGAGCCTGACGAATTGCCATCGATCGGCGGGCTAGCCACGGGCGAGTTACGACTGCGTCGCATGGCAGCGCGCGGCGTGGGGGCTGTGGTTTCCATCGATCACCAGACGGCGCATATGATCGATGTCGTCGACTCGGTGGCATGTGCCACGGGTCCGCTGGTGGCGTTGGCCGGGGCGCCGCAGGTCGACTCGCCCCTTTTGGTGTCGCTGGACCATGTCGCGTTACGCGGCAGTGCGTGCGTATTGGAAGTGCGCTACGACCAGTTGGAGGAACCGTTGGGCGAGATCACATTGCAATGCCTGGGTACGGCCTTGGACCTTTCTCCCCGCGGCGCCGTGGCGAGGTTCGTGGGGGCAGCTTCGCCCAATGGGTTGTGGCGTCAAACCCATTGGCGAGCACAGGGCTCGCTGGTGTCGCCCGATGCTGCGCTGGTGCTGTGGAACTCGGGCGGGGGGCGCGAGGTGCGGGCGGGCGACGACGCATTCCAGCTACCAGGCTTGGTGCGTGGCCAAATGCATTTTGCCGGTCGGGCGGGTTCAGGCCGGGAAGCAAATCGACTGATGCGCTGGGAAGCACCGTTAGAATCGGCGGAACCGCCCGGCATTCGCGACGTGGACCTACCCGAATGGCCTGACTTGCTCGGGGGCGATTTGCCCGAGGTGGAATTCTGACCTAGGGTTCGATTCGGTGGTCAGTTTCTGGGCACCCGGCGCCTGGTGAACGCCAGATTCCGAGTCCGCTCGCCTGAGGGATGCACCAAGCCGTTCCTTCTCTCAACCTCTTCGCGGTGGACAGAGCGCGATGCGTGCCTGGCGACAGTTTCTGCGCGATGACGACGGGCCCACGGCAGTGGAATACGCCGTGCTGTTGGGGTTAATTCTGATCGCCATCATCGGCGCGATCGGCACCGTGGGCCTGCAAACCGGCGGTCTGTGGGGTTCGATCGATACGAAAATTCAGACGCAAACCTCGGGCGGTGGCTCCTAGCGGTCCGTCGAATTCTTCAACGGGCTCTTGGCCCGTCGGCGATCATCCGGCAACCGGTCGGGCGCGCCGGCAGGTTGGCGCAACGATTCTTGCCAGAGGGCGGTTGAGGCAGCCCGCGCGGTCCGCTAGCTTGACGTTTCCACTTGGCGTGCCCGCTTGGCGCGCGGGAACCACTGGCGGGGAAGAGCGCTATGCGATTGGCAACGGGTACCACGCTGATTCGCGGTGGGCAACTGGTCGATGGCCGCGGAGGTCCGGCCGTGGCGTTGGGCGCGGTGGTGATCGAACAGGGACGGATTCGCTACGCCGGCCCAGCGGACGGCGCTCCGGAGGTGCCGCCCGACGCCACGCAGATCGACGCGACCGGTGGCACGATACTGCCGGGGTTGATCGAGGCGCATTATCACCCCACCTATTTCAACGTGGCCGAGCTGGCCGATCTGGATATCAAGTATCCGGTGGAATATGTCACGTTGTTGGCGGCGGCCAACGCGGCGTTGGCGTTGGAATGTGGTTACACCGCGGCGCGCAGTGGCGGCAGCCTGCACAACATCGACGTGTGGCTTAAACGAGCCATCGAAGACGATTTGTTTCCGGGGCCGCGCCTGGCCGCCAGTGGGCGCGAGATTTGCGGTTCCGGTGGACTGATGGACTGGAACCCGGACTATCTGGGCTTGGGGATGGACGGTCTGATTTTGCTGGTGAATGGTCCGACGGAAGCGCGGGCCGCGGCGCGCAAGCTGGTGAAGAACGGCGTGGAGTGGATCAAGACCTATCCCACCGGAGACGCGGCCAGCGACCACGCGGACCATCACGCGTTGTGCATGACCGAAGAGGAAATGCGGGCCGTGGTGTCCGAAGCGCACAACTACAAGGTCAAGGTCACCGGGCATTGCCGCGCCAACGAGGGCATCAAGAACGCGCTGCGGGCTGGGTTCGACACGCTGGAACACGGCACGTTCATGGACCAGGAAGCGCTGGACATGCTGCTCGCGCGCAACACACCCGTCGTGCCGGCCTTGCAGTTCGAATGGGCCAGCGTCGAGCGCGGCCCCGAGTTCGGCATGTCGCAAAAGGTGGTCGACGGTCACCAAGAAACCTTGGAGGCAGGGGCTGCAAGCGCGCGGATGATTCTCAAAGCGGGGGGGCGGCTAGGGCTGGGTGGCGATTACGGCTTTGCCTGGAACCCGCACGGCGACTACGCGCGGGAAATCAGCTTTTTTGTGAATTACGTTGGTTTCACGCCGCTCGAGGCGCTCGGCTGTGCGACGCGAGGGGGCGCGGAAATTCTGGGGCGCGAACACGAACTGGGCACGCTCGAGGCGGGCAAGCTGGGCGACGTGTTGGTGGTCGATGGCGATGTGTTGGCCGACATCCGGCTGCTCGAGGACCGCACACGGTTTCTGGCCGTGATCCAGGGGGGAGTGGTCAAGGCAGGCCGCTTGGCCCAGCGCGCGCCGCGCTGATGCCCCGGGGGGAGCTGGCAGTCCTTCGAATTCTTCAACGACAGCTAGCCCGGTGGGGAAGCTGTTTTTTTCGTGAACCGCGACTTGGAATCGGCCACCCGCGGGGCTATTCTGGCGCGGCACGGTTTGCTTTCACGGCCGGACGGCCACCTTCGGAAACTTCATTTCCACTAGAATCTGCACTTCCAAATGGGGACCCACCGCATGCGTCGTCGTGAATTTCTGGCTACTTCCGGGGCCGTGGCCTGTGGGCTATCGGCCTGGGGTCAAGGTGGGGTTAGCGCGGCGCAGCAGCCGAAGCGCCGGGTGCTGATGTTTACTCGCAGTGCCGGGTTCCAGCATTCGGTCATTGCGCACACGGCGGGCGACAAGCTGGCGCACGCCGAGCAGGTGTTTACCGACCTGGGGGCGGCCAACGGTTTTGAGGTGGTGGTGACCAAGGATGGCACCGTGTTCGATGGCGACTTGGACCAGTTCGATGCGTTCTTGTTTTATACGACCGGGGACCTGACCAGCGAAAAAAGCGCCGACAAGGCGCCCCCCATGAGCGCGGCGGGCAAGCAGCGGTTGTTCGACGCGGTGTCGGGCGGCAAGGGGTTCATCGGCAGCCATTGTGCCAGCGACACGTTCCACACCAAGGGTCCGGCGCGCGAACGGCAGCTCGAACCCGATCCGTACATCGCCATGCTGGGCGGCGAGTTCATCAGTCACGGAGCGCAGCAGCCGGCACGGATGGTGGTCAGTTCGGCCGGCTTTCCCGGGTTGGCTGGCATTGGCGAATCGTTCGAAATGACCGAGGAATGGTACTCGCTCAAGAATTTTGCAGAGGACCTGCACGTGATTCTGGTGCAAGACACCGAAGGAATGCAGGGGGGCGACTATGAACGGCCGCGGTTCCCGGCCACTTGGGCCCGGAAGCACGGCCAGGGTCGCGTGTTCTATACCTCGATGGGACACCGTGAGGACGTCTGGACCAATCCCACGTTTCACAAGGTGCTGTTGGCGGGCGTGGCCTGGGCGGTGGGCAATGTGACGGCCGACGTAACGCCCAACATGGCCACGGTGACCCCTGCCGCGCAGGCCATGCCGGGGCAAAAAGTGAAGTAGCTTTTCCGACCAAAACCAGTAGCCGAGGAGTGCCGGACCATGGTGCGCTACCTACGCGGCTGCCTCTTGCTCGCTTGCCTGTTCGGTCTCGTGCTGACCCGCGCGGCCCCGACCTCGGCGGCGCCGGTGCCGGCCATCGACTGGTGGGGAGGCCAAGCGGTCGAGTTCGATTGCCTGTGCGACGTGACGGCAGGCTGGGAGTTCTTCGTCGACCGCCGGCTGTGGCTCGTGGCATTGGGCAACTATGCCGAGTCGACGCGCGATACGGGCAACGAGGTGGGCTTATTCCAAAGCGATACCAAATCGCTTTTGAGCAGGGCCACCGTGCGGCCCAACGGCTCGCTGTCGGCGCGCTGGTATTACACCGAACTGGCAGCGCCCGTGTTGCTGGTGCCGGGCCAGGGGTACACGTTGGGTGCCCAGGTCGATCGATTTTTCGTGGGGCTGGGCGACTTTTCCTATCGGGCGAACGACCGTTTGCGCACGGCGGGTCCCAAGCTCAGCGTGGGCCCCTTGGGCAGCGGCTTGTTGTTTCCTGAATCGCCGCTCGACCGCACCCCAGTGGGAAACATTGGGCCCAATTTCCTGTTCGAGGTGGCGCTGCTGGGCGACGCCAATGGCGATTGTTCGGTGGGGGCGGCCGACTATGCACTGTGGGCGGCGCAGTTTGGCCAAACCGGCGCGGGTCTGCCGGCCGACTTCGACGACAATGGCTCGGTCGGCGCCGGCGACTACGCACTGTGGGCTGCCAACTTTGGCAACACCTGTCCGCCAGGTGGCGCCGCCTCGGGCGCCGCAGGGAACGGCGTGCCCGAACCCGCCGCATGGCAATTGGGTCTGGGAGGAATCGTGGCCTGGCTGATTGCTCGTCGGCGAACGAAAAACACGCCAGGGTGAGAAAGCCAGCTCGGGCTGGATCGAGTTCTTCGATAGACGCCCAGCCGCTGGCGCAACCTGGCTTGCCGCGCGCACCGACGTGGGCTTGTACCTAAGCCCGAATTATTCGGTGCGCCATCTGCTGCGGAACCGAACGTGTCGGGTCTGGTGCGTCAAACAGCAATTGGTCCCTGACTTTCGTATTCACCAATACGCCCCAGAGCACTGGCAAAGCCAGTGGCACCTTACGTCTACCTCGAACGTCCGCATTGAGAATGCAACCACGGAGCACTGGCAAAGCCAGTGGCACCCGATCACGGTGTTCCTACACCTGCCTCCGTGCTTAATGACGTGGTGAATGACGCAAGTCGGGCTGTGCGTTTTCAAGCAACTACAGCTTCGACATCCGACCCCAGAGCACTGGCAAAGCCAGTGGCACCCTACGTCGACCTCGAGCGTCCGCATTGCGAATGCAACCACGGAGCACTGGCAAAGCCAGTGGCACCCGATCACGGTGTTCCTACACCTGTCTGCACACGAAAATGATGCGCCAGAAAATGGTGGGGCACGCGCCCAAACACCACGAACACTGCCCGGTTATCCGACACCAAGGCGTGCGAGATGGTGTAAGGCAGGTCTCGTCAGGCCACGGCCCAACGTACAAGACTGCGCTGGCGGCAACGAGGCTACCCCAGGTCGTTTCGCAGGTCGACGCCGAGGGTGAAGTCGGCGGCGTCTTGCAAGAAATCGTAGAGTAGCCAATCTTCGTCGTTCTCGCCGAAGAGTTGATCGGCGCTGTCTTCGTCAACCACATTCACGCCGGGCACCAAGACGTTGGCCGCGAACATTCCGCCGCTGGTGGTGGTGACGTTTTGAATGCGGTCGCTGAGCGTTGCCGCGGGAGTGGTCCAGGCAGTGTAAAGTTGAAAGATCGCTTCGCCGTCGTTGTCGAGGAAGTAGGTCGTGGGCAGATAACCGCCGAGCACGAGATCCTGGCCGCCGCCGGCGTGGAGCACGTCGCCCCCGGCTCCGCCAATCAGCAGATCGTTCCCCAGGCCGCCCCACAGGGTGTCGCCGGCGTCTTCGGCAAAGATGCCGCCGACGACCAGATCGTCTCCCGCTCCCCCATCGAGCCAGTCGGCTCCGTTGCCGCCTGCCATCACGTCGTTGCCATTGCCGCCGAGCAACGTCACGGGGACCGCGGTGTCGCTGGTGTTGAGCAACATGTCGTTGTCGTCGCCGCCGTCGAGCGTAATGTTGCCGACACCCAAGCCCAGGTTCATGACTGTCAACTCGTCGTCGCCCACCCCTCCGAAAAAGGAGTAGTCGCCGGTGCTGGCGTCGATGATGACGAGCGAGTCGTTCCCCTCGTCGCCATACAGCGTCGCACCCGGCACGCCGACAACTGCCAGGATATCGTCGTCGCCCAGTCCCCAGGCACGGACAATGCCGGTCACGCCAGTGACGGTGACGGGCGGGTCGAGTGGATCGACGTTGCCGAAGCGCCGCATCACGATATCGCCATTGCCTTGGCCGATAAACAGCCGGAGATCGGCGAGCGGAGTACCGAACCAGGCCACATCCGTCAGCGTGGGGTTCTGTAGATTGGGCAGCAACAGGTACGCGTTGGCGACAACCGGCACCGTGATCGTGGCGCTGGGGGCGCCGTCCTTGTCGGTCGCGCGTACTTGCACGTTGTACGATCCAGCCACGTCGAACACGTGGTCGACGGTTACGCCCGAGGGCCCGATAACCGTTTGGTCGAAGACGTTGTCGCCATTCCAGTCGATCTCGAACGAGAACCCGGCGGCCTGGTCGACCGTCGAGGGATCGCTGGCCGAAAGCGTGAAGGTCTGCGACATTCCGCGGCCGAACGAGGTGGGACCTGCGAGCGCTGCTGTCGGCGCGACATTGTTGACCGTCAACGGAACCGACGACGACGTGGCGACGCCGCCTGCGCTGCCTGTCACGCGCAGCCGCACCTGGCGCACGTCGGACCCGTCGCCGATTCCCAAGGCCGTGAGCTGTGCCCCGGTTAGGGTGGGGGTCGGCCCGCTGGCATCGGTATATACGCCGTCGCCGTTGACGTCCCAGTCGTACGCCAGCGATTGCCCGGGCGCCAACTGGAACACTGCCGAGCCTGCCAGGGTCAGGCTGCTGCCCTCGTCGATCGCTTGGGCCGCGCCCGCCGCGGCGCTGACGACGTTGATTACCCGCGTGGCGAAACCGCGACCGTTGTCCTTGTCTATCGCGGTGACGACAACCAAATGCTGCCCGGCCGGCAGCGCGGTGGTCAGCGTCGTGCTACCGCCGAGCCCCACGGTCTGGTCGACCGTGCCATCGCCCTCCCAATCGATCTGGTAGCTGAAGCCGGCCGAGTTGTCGGCCGCCGACGCATCGAGGGCAGAAAACGCGAAGGTGAAGGCTTCGCCTGCCTGCACCACGCTGGGCGTCGAAGCAATGGTCACCACCGGCGGCGCGTTGAAAACGTAGCCGGCCGTCGAGTACGTCGCCACGGTTCGATGATAGATATACGAACCATAGGGCCAGGGCGATTCAATGTGCGTAACGAAATAGCTCGTCGTGGTGATCGTACCCGACCCGGGCACGGTACTCGGGCCGTCGTAGGAGCTCGACCAACCTATCGTGCCGGAACCGCCGGAGGTTGTGGTCGACCCGCTGTAGCTCGACGGGTTATACGGGCTGCTGGTGGTATATTGGGTGTAAGAAATTATGCTGCCGGTCGACGAGGTGTAAATCGTACCACCTTCGTAATTGTGGCCGGAATGCCTGTTCAGGGCGCGCGACGCATGGGCCACGTTTCCGTCGTGGTCGGTGGTGGTCACGGTCAAACTGGCGGGCTGGAATTGCCCCGCGTTGAACTTACCCGCCGCCGCGATGCCGGAACCCAACTGGCCACCGACGTTGATCGAGAAGCCCGCCGCCTGATCGACCGGCGAGGGGTCGCTGAGTTGCACCCCGTACGACCAGGCCTGCGTGGCGAACACGATCGCCGGCACCGTAAAGCTGACCGTGGGGGGGGCATCTTGCACCACCAGCAGCGCCTGGTCCTCGGCCACGACCCCCGCCAACGGCAAGGTATACCTGGCCCGAATCGTCCAGGTGCTTAGGCCGTCGTTAATGCCCAGCGCCAGCAACTGAGCCCAAGACAGCGTGGGCGTCGGACCGGCCGCATCGCCAAAGTTGCCGTCTCCGTTGAGATCCCAGGAAACCGCGCTGCCCGGATCGGCGGATTCTTGCGACAATAGCGCACCCAGCGCTAGGGACTGCCCTTCGCTGATGGTGTATTGCTCTCCGATGTACACCGCGGGAACGCCGCCCACGAGCACCACGTTGACCCGGGCCAGGTTTCCCGTCAGCACTTGTTCAAAACCCCGACCGTCGGTCACCTGGGGATCTAGCACCGTGGCAAAACTGCCGGTCCGTGTGGCGCCGCTGACCACGGTGTGGGGCGGCGGAGGAGTTGGCGAGTAAGTCGATGGCAGACGGGCCACGAGGGTGCCGTCGAGGCTGACCGCGCCGGACACTGCCAACAGTTCTTGAGATATGTCGACCGCCAGGCGCCCCGCGGCGGTTTGCGTGTACGAACCGGTCAAGGCCAAGGTGGTCGGTCCCTGTTGGCCATCGGGCCCCAGCGATAGCTCCGCCGAATTCACCACGTTGCCGGTGAGGGAGCCGACCAGCACCAGCCGGCCACCGGCCAGGTTGATCGACTGCCCGGCGCCCCCTAGCGAACGACCACTTCCGACGAGTGTGCTGCCCGCGGTCTGCGTGTAGCTGCCGGTCAGGCTGATATTGGCCAGGTTGGCCTCGACCGTTCCCTGGTTTTCCACATCTGCCAGGAGCACGCTTCCCGACTCGGCCAGAATGGTTCCCTGGTTGATCACGCGATCTAGGCCCGCGTTGCCTCCCGCCAGGCCGATGTTGTGCAACGTGAACTGGGGCGAGATCGTCAGCGTGGCGGCCCCCGGCGCCGTGCCATCGCCAAAGACCTTGAGCACCGGAGCACCGTTGGGAGCGACGAAGTTGCCCGTGCCCGAGAGCGACTGAGAGCCCTCGAAACGAATCGACCCGCTCGTGGCCAGATAGGTCAGGGTGCTGTTGAGCTCCAGGCCGTTGCGCACGACGAGGTTCCCCTCGTTGGTCGTCCGGCTGACGATTGTCACCGGCGCGTCGATCCGCATGCCGTCCAGCGTGCCGTACCTCACGGACAGTTGTTGATTGCCCTGGGCAGTAAGCGTGCCGTTTTTCAATACGCCGCCCGTGTCCATCGTCCAGCTACCGGTCTGCGCGTTGAGCGCCAGGTCGCCTTCGAGCGTCCCCTGCAGGTACACGTACCCCGCGTTGTTCACCAGGTTCCCCAGGGCGGCCTGCGTGAATTCGCCTTCCAGGGTCAGCGCGGCGTAGTTGCCCAGGGTGATGGTGCCATTGTTGATCCAGTTTCCCTGCAGTGTTAGTGTGGCCGGAAAGGTGACCTGCACTGTGCTGTTGAGCACGCTGTCGGCGATCTCCAGATGGGTGTAGGTTTGATTGACCAGCAACGGCGCGTTGATCGTCATCCGTTCGAACCGGCCGGAGTTCCTGAGCAACATCTGGCTGCCGCCGGTCGCGGTAAGGACGCCGTCGCTGATGATGCCGTGGTTCTCGAGTACAAAGGAACCCGTGGCAGCCGTGATGGCCAAATCGCCCACCAGGTGGCCATGGACCTTCACCTCGCTGGTCGTCGAGCCGATGAGGTTCCCCAGGTTGGCCAGGGTGCCAGTGCCCCACACGTCCAGTTCGGCGGTGCCCACTAGCACGATCGAACCCAGGTTGACGTTGTCCGCATACCAGGTTGCCGTCCCGTAGTCATCGACCGTGACGGTGTTGTTGTTGATCACGCCCGTCTCGATGACAACGGTTGCGTGCGGGTTCACTCGCAGCGGGGTGTTGATGACCGACCCTTCGGTAATGTACGCTGAGAATGTGGCAGGCACGGCGGTCAGGGGGCTGTTGATCACCACCGCTTCGAGCGTCCCCGATTGCAGCACAAGCTGGGCCCCGTCGGTGGCCGAGTACGTGCCGGTGGAAAGCTTGCCGTATCTGGCCAGGTTCCAAGACCCGGTCTGG
>CAYSXM010000021.1:0-15586 GCA_964434905.1 uncultured Pirellulales bacterium
AGTTGATGCGCGGCGTGTCGCCTGCCGAGATCGACGAGTTGGTCGACCAACTGAACGATCTCTACACGGCCAATCGCTGCCCGTACCACATCACCAGCCAGGCGCACGGCTACGCCCTGGAGCTGCGCGAGGAATTTGGCGGCCTGCGCGACCAGTTTCACGGCCGCCAGCGCCAAGCCCGGCTGTCGCATGCGGCGGTCGAAGTGCTGTCCATCGTCGCGTACAGCCAACCGGTTACCGCGGCCGACGTGACCACCGCAAGGGGCCGGCCCTCGGCCGCGCTGTTGAATCAACTGGTACGCCGGCAGTTACTGTATGTCGAACGCACGTCGACTAAGCCGCGGGTGACAACCTTTGGCACCACGCCGCGCTTCTTGGAACTGTTCGCGCTGGAAAGTCTCGACGACCTGCCGCAAAGCCAGGATGTGGAAACGCGGTGAGTCGTGCCGTCGCCGCAGTGCGCAAAGTCAAATGCGAAAGGACAACCCCAGCGCAGGCTGGAAAATCCAAGTGGGGTGGTTGCAGGCTCTGCCCGGAGCACCTGTGTGCACGCAGGCCCTACGGCCGCCAGATCGTCGCCGCGATGTAGCGTTCGCCCAGGGGTGTGTCGTGAAAGTAATACACGGTGACCACCTGGCCGCAGGGAAGCTGCACCGAGCGCGGATAGCCCACGTCGCGACCACCGCCGTCGTCGCGCAGCACCAGCTCGGGGCCCCAGCCATGCCCGCCGTTGGCACTCACCCGCGCCCGAATGCCAAACGGCTCGCGGCGAACGCCATAGGTCACGCACACTCGCCCGTCGGCCAAGCGCAGCATCGCTGCCGGGTTCCCCTCGCCTACGTTGGGCGCCGGCACCGTGTCGGGCAGCCAGGTGTGCCCGTCGTCTGGCGAGCGATACGTTTCAATCCACCGCCGCGGCCCCTCGTGGCGCCGCACCGCGGATAACAGCTCGCGCGGGCCTAGCCGCACGGTCGAGGGCATGATCGCCAACCCCGTGGGCTCGTCGGCAATCCAACCCTGGAACTGCCACGTTTTTCCACCGTCGCGCGTGCGCACCGCTAGCGGGCGCCCCTCGTGACCGTCGCGCTTGGCCACGGTGAGAAACAGCAGGCAGTCGTCGGGACCATTCACGATGTAATCGGTGCGCGCCGCCACGCCGGCCCCTTCAAAATCTGGCAAGCGAAACGGTCCCTTCCAAGCGTGCCCCCGATCGACTGAGTAATAGAACCGCGACGGCCCGTGATCGCCGTTGGTCATCCGCGCGGTCAGCGCGAACGCCGGATGCCGGAACGGCACCTCGCCGGGGCAATCTTGCCAGGGGCGCTCGACGAGCCCCGGCGGCGTGATGCCGTGCAAGGCGTCGCCCACCGGAATCAGATCGCCGCGCACGGCCGGGTTCTCGATCGTCCAGGTCAGTCCCCCATCGACGCTGCGCGCCAACAGATGTTCCTCGGGCCGATCGTGGTCGATCGCGTGCCGGCCGGGGCCGTTGTCCTTGTGATAGCCCGCGCTGAAACCAACCAATAGCTCGTGGCCCCAAACCCACATGCCGTGGTTGGCCGGCCAGCCGCCGAAGCGCCCCGGCTGACGATACACGACCACGTTCCGCGGCGTGGGTTGGTCGCCGATTGCTTGCGGCTCCTCGGCCAGTACCGCGCTGGCCGCGAACACTAGCGCCAGCCCGAGCAGCAGTGGCGTGGGCACGGGGGGTGCTGCCGTTGATCGCGTCGCGAATCGCATTAGGTGTGTCTCCTGGTCGGGCTCGTTGCTCCGCGCCGCGCCGTCACTCGCCGGGACAGCGGTTGATACTCAAACTCGCAACTCCACAGGCCCAGGTCGCCGGTCCAGGGAACCGGTTCGATGGGCACGACGCCGGCCAAGAGCCAGGCCCAACCCTCGACATACCACGGCGACGACGACGACGCGACACAATCGACCAACATGGCCAGGGCCACGATGTGCCCCGGCCGGACCAGGCGGGCCGGTTCGTCGACTTGCCAGCGCAGGCGGCCGCGCGCGATCCACTCGGCCACGCTGCGCGGCGGTTGCCCCGGAGCCGCGGCCAGCGATTGCTCGAGCGCCGCCGGGTCGGGGCGCCGACTGGCATGTATCGCCAGCGGGCCGCGATAGCGGGTGCGCCGCGATCGGTTCTCTACATCTTTGCCCGCAAAGGCAACGGCCGAGGCCCAAGGCTCGATCACGCTCAGCCCTCGACCTTGAAACGCCAGCGGTGCGCGCGCCATCGATCTGATCCTGCTCGCAGCCTGACACATCTCACTTGAATCGCGGCCCACGCAGTGCCCATGGTCCAGCGGCGCCGACGGCGCCGCGCCACTAGCAGAGCGCCATCTCGATTCTCAAACCACACGACTCGCCAGGCCCCAGCACGCGCAGGCCCGCGTCGATCCCTCGCGCGGTCAGTGCGAACGGATCGGGCACACAGGTATACGGCTCGAGGCAGATCGCCTCGCGATGCGGCGGGTTGTAGACCACGATCTCGCGAAAGTTCGCGTCGAACGACAACGTCAGCTTGCGGCCCGAATCGGGGTCGTCGATCGTCGCTCCGCACCCTCCGTCGATGCGTGACAAACCGGTGAACACGTCGTCGAATTGCGTCTCGCCAAACGCCAGCCCCTGGTGCAAGGCGAGGCGGCCTTCGGCAGGCAGCCGGCGCCCCGTGGGCAGCATGTCGACCAGTTCCCAGATTTCACGGGCAGGCACGAACACCCGGCAGGCCTCGCGCCGCAGGCCCCCCAGCGGTACGCGGAAATAAGGATGCGTGCCGAACCCCCAGGGCAGCGGCCGGTCGCTGGGATTCTCCACAGTGAACTCGCTCTGCAATGTCTGGCCCTGCAATTCATACCGCGCGGTCAAGCAGAAATCGGCCGGCCACTGCTCCAGAATCTGGGGGTCGGCTCGCGAGGCCTGGAACCGCGCCACCACGCGCGTGGTGGTGTGCTCGACCACCTGCCATGGTCGATCGAGCACGAAACCGTGAATCGCGTTGCCGCGCCGATCATCGCTGCGCAACGCATAATCGCGCCCCTGGAAATGGAACTGCCGGGCACCAATCCGCCCGGGAAATGGGAACAACAGCGGAATTCCGCTGCCCGACGGCCGGGCCGTGCCTTCGAGGAACTCGGGGGCTGACCACAACGTCTCCAGCGGCGCGCCGGCCGGGCAGGGCCTGAAACTGAAACAGTTGAACCCCAGGCCCGGTGCGATGCGCGCCGTGGCCCCGCTCGCCTCGTCCTTCAATGTGATGACTTCAACTGTCATGGCCTCACTCCTCCGGTGGATCCTCGGCCCCGGCCGAGGTTGAAGTACACCTCGACGGCGCGTCTCAACGGCCTGATAGGCTACCGGGCCGCCAACGGGAATGCTATCGTGGCGACGCACAGAGGCAGGCCCAGCGCTGCCGCGACCTGGCGCCGCGCCACATGCCCCTCGAGGCTCCGCAAGACATGCTGGAAGACTTGACCCTGGCTGGAATGTTGTTTCTCGCGGCAGTGCTCTATTCTTCGGTCGGCCATGGCGGCGGTTCAGGCTATCTGGCGGTCTTCGCGCTGTGGGGGCTCGCCGAGCGCGACATGCGCCCCGTAACGTTGGTGCTCAACGTCTGTGTGTCGACCATTGCCGTTTCGCGGTTCGCGCGAGCGGGCTGGTTCTCTTGGCGCACCTTCTGGCCCTTTGCCGCAGGTTCGATTCCAGCGGCCTATCTGGGCGGCACGCTGACCCTGCCCGGCCTGTGGTATCGCCCGCTGGTGGGCGCTACCTTGGTCTATTCAGCGTGGCGCATGCTCCGCGGCATTTCTACTTCCGACGAGCGGAACGTGGCCCCTCCACCGATATTTATCGGTGTGCTGTGCGGCACGGCCATCGGTTTGCTGGCCGGGTTGACCGGCATCGGCGGCGGCGTGTACCTCAGCCCTGTGATCCTGTTTTTTGCCTGGGCCGATCTGCGCACCACCAGCGGCATTTCTGGCGCGTTCATCTTGGTGAACTCGCTGGCAGGCTTACTGGGTCTGGCATCGAAAACCGTCGACTGGCCCGCGGCGCTGCCCTGGTGGATTGGCCTGGTGCTTGTCGGCGGTTGGATCGGTACCGAGCTGGGCACGCGCCGGCTACCGGTGGCCAAATTGCGCTGGCTGTTGGCTGGAGTGCTGTGCATTGCAGGGGCGAAGCTACTGTTCACTTCCACCAGCGCTTTGCCAAAGCGCCCTGGCGCTGAATCGCCTTCCCGCGCTCAAGGTTCGGCCTCCGGAGCGGCCGAAGCGGCGGTCGAGACCGTGGGCCCAGCCGCTCGCGCCGCAAGCGTTTCCCAGAGTGGCTCACGCGCCTGATGCCGGACTGCGGTCATCAGCAGCACGACCACCAGTTGCCAAACCAACACGGCTTGGCAACGCCGCCGATCTGCATCGCCGAGCGATACTTCCAGCAACGACCTTAGTAGCGGCAGCACCGCCGCCAGCGACAACACAAAAACGGTGGTGGCGCCTAGCCGACCGCCCAGCAGCGCCGCCTGCGAAGCCTCGGGCAGACTCACCAGCACCGCCAACCCGGCGGGCGCGGCCAGCAAACTGGCGACCAGCGCCAGCCGCGCGCCCCAGATCGCCACGCGCGGCGCGTCGGACGCCGCCAGGCGACCGACACGAGGCCACTGCCCGATGGCCACCAGCGCACACCCGGTTACCGCCAGCGCAGCCACCAGATGGTGTGTCAGGTTGGCAAGCACGCCCGGTCGGGCTAACAGCGCCGCATGATGGTACGGACCACTTCGCAGCTCGGGCGCCAAGTTCAACTCTCCCACGGCCGCGAACAACGTGGGAAAATGGTACAGCAGATTCGTGGCCGAAGCGATCGCCAGCAGATGGTGCAGCCCCCGACGAATGTAGCCGCTCGGCAAGCCGCGCTCCCACAGACATGCGTACCAGTAGCCCAGCCCCGCGGAAAACAACCACTCGAGGGCAGTAAACCACAACCGCGAGGGGCGTACTTCAGCCAGATAGCGCCAACCCTCGCGTTCCAGCGGCCGTGCGATCCACAGCAACCCTCCGGCGGTCGCGCCCAACAGCGCGCCCAGCACCAGCGCCACGAGCGACCACCAGGCCAACGCGCGCCCGGCGGCCAGCACCAGGGAATCGCCGCGCCGCCCGCCCCAGAGGGCCAAACCTAGACACACCAGCGGTCCCATGCCGGCCACGTTGACCGCCACCAGATGCGCGGCCAGTACCAAGATTTCCAACAGGTCGATGACCATGGACTCGCTAGCTGGAATTTGCACCGACCTGAAGAATACTTTTCAGCACAGCTCGAGACTCTTGATCGTGTTTCCACCCGAAAGCCGTGCTGCGCCCAGGCATCTGCCGGCGCTGGTCAATAGTTCATTCGCTGGAAAGTTCTTGGGCGGCAGCGCCACCGTGGCCAGCCCCAGGCTCACTGCGAGCTTGGTCGCGCCGGGGGCCGCCGCGCGCAGCGCCCGCACCTCGGCCAACAATTGGTTGGCCAGTTCCAGACCGGTACGACGGTCGCATTCCGGCAACAGCACCGCGAACCGCGAGTCACAACAGTTAACGCACTGTGCCAGGGGATGGTCAAAATCCTGGCAGGCTTGTTCGATAAAGTCCAGTAGGCGTTCCGTGCGCGCCACCCCACGGCCGAAAACCAACTCGCCCAGGTCTTCGACTTCCACCAGCAACACGCTCAACGGGCGTCTTCGCTCGCGACAAGCACCGATGGCCGCCTGAACCCGCCCGGTCAGTGCGGAATCTTCCGCGGCATTCCAGGCGGGGCCCCAGGCCACGCGTGTTTCGGCCACTTCGGCCGGCCACGGTCCTCGTCCGCCGGCCGGGGGCGGAATTTCTGGCCGCGGTTCGATCACCGGATTCACTTCGGCCACCGGACTGCCGGCCCGGCGCCAGGCAGCCAAAGCGCCTTCCAGGGCGCGCACCTCTTCGCGCGCGGCACATTGGGCCCCCCGCGCCTGCTCGGTCTCCCGGCGAGTCCGCAGTAGCTCGTCGACGACCGAAACCGAGGCCTGCGCCGCCTGTTGCCTCGCCCGATCGAGCACGGCGGCAAAATCCATCTCATTCGGCAAAGCCACCGCCATGCGGTCGGCCAATTGTTCCACGTGCTGTTGCACCGATTCCAAAATCTGGTCGAGAGCCGCCGCGGAAATCTGTGCCTCGCGTGCCGCGGCGTGCAATTGTTCATAGGCTCCGGGACGTACGTCGATCAGAGTGTCGGACACCAACTCGGCCAAGTGGACCACCCGGGCCAATTGCTGTTCGGCAGTCGAAATAATCTCCGCGGGACCGACGGCCAGGCCGCGCACGGCTCGTGAAAACACCGCCGGCAGCCCCCAGGCCAAGAGCAGCCGACTTGATAGCTCGTAGTGATCCCAACCCAGCGCCTGGCGTTCGAGCGCGCGCAAGTCGTGTTGCGCGAAACCGACCGATCGCAGCAGCGCCACATAGGGTTCGCGCAATTGTTGCAACAGCACCAGGCTGCCCACATCTTGCAACAGCCCCGCCACAAAGGCATCGTCGCCCGACCCAGGTCGTATCAGGCGGCTGATCGCGCGCGCTGCGGTCGATTTGGTCAGTGCCCGCTGCCAGTGCCTCCCCAAGACATCGCCCGCCAGCCCCACCAGCAGTTCTTCCGGCAGGTTGAAGCCCAACACCAGCAGCTTCAAGGGATTCACGCCGAGCAGCGCCAGGGCCTGATTCAGGTCGGTAACTTGCTGGTTGAGTCCGAACAGCGAGCTATTCACCACGCGCAGCACCCGCGCGGCCAAGGCCGGGTCCTGTTCCAGGCATTGCTTCAATCGACGTGCGTCGATTTGCGGATCGCGCGTCAGTTCGAGCAGTTCCAGCGCCACATGGGGTGGGCTGTACAGTGCGCCTGCCTGCTCGACCAGGCGATCAATCGAATCGGATTCCGCGGTCATGCTCAGGCTTTCCATCTGGCCGGAATTCCCCTGGTTGTCGACTACCTGCACCACCGTCACCACCACCACCACCAGCGAATGGATCTAGCTTGCGGCCTCGGGCGGCGCCGCCGAAAGCTGCTTGTACTTGCCCTGGCACCACCGCCAGACGTCGCTGCGATACCACCGCGAGAAGCGGCTTTCGCTCGGTCCGCCAGGCAGGTTGGTCCAGGCCTCGTCGCTGGCCAGGTCGGTCACGAAATGGTACGAGGGAGCAAAGGTTGTCTCGCGCCGCGCCGATCGCAGCAGGTGCCCCTGGAATGGCGTGGCATGGCAGCCCGGCATCGGAATGTCGCCCGTGTGGAACCCCAAGGCGCGGCCCACCAGTTGTCCCTCGAAAAACCGATTCGTAAATCGAAACGCGTTGGTTATCGACCAGGGCTGGTCGGGCTCGGCCGAGAGCTTGGCCGCGGCGCGGCGAATCAATTCACCCTTGTCGCGCCCCGCCCACCACAGCGATTCGTCGCGAGCCAACAGCCGGTCGATGCAGGTAATCACCATCGACGAATAGCCGGCTCGCGAGGAAAGATACAGCATCCGCCGCCAGCCAATCCCCGAGCTTTCGCCGAAGATCTCCAACAACACGTTGCGATACAACCGCTGGAAAAGCGTTGGCTCCACACTTTCCGGGGCATAGTTGCCATCCCAAGAGGCCAGCCGCGATTTGATCGAACTGTCGGGCATGTGGGGCAGGAACACTCGCAGCAGGTCGCGCGCCTGAAGGCTGATGACGTCGTATTGCAATCGCTGCATGTCGGCGTGCGTGGCGCAGGGCAGCGCCGACAGCACTTCGACAATCCGCCGCTTGCGATGGTCGGGAACCGGCAGCGTGACCAGCTCGGGTCCGCCGGGGCGATTCACGTTCTCGTTGGCCGAGGCCACGAAGCCCTCGGGCGGATCGTAGATGCGCGGCAACACCGAGCTGGGCTGGCGCCCCTGCCAGTGGTTGCGCTCGTCCCAGGCCGGCGCCGGCACCATGCCGCTGTGGGGCGAGCCGCGCCGGGGAAACCAACCGTTGGCTTGCAGACCGATATGCCCGTCACGATCGGCGACCGTCCAGCACAGCGTCGGTTGCGGGCACGCGCGCACCAGGTCCAACGCCTCCAGCGTCGTGCGACACTCGACCAGGTCCAGCCAGGTGGTCACCGACTGACCAACTCCCTCGTAATCACCGGTCCAAGAAACCAACAACTGATAACCTTCACCCGCTAGCTCGGGGTCGCCATCCAGGGTGCCCTGGGGGTTGGTGTGGACCAGCATGGTTTCCGCGGCTGCACCCTTGCGGGCGATCGATTCGGTGCGCACCGAAAAATCGTGCCACGACTCGCCCCGGCGATACTGCCAACCGCGGTCTCCGCGCCGACAGTCCTCGATGAAATAGTCGCTCGTGTCGCCCTTCAAATAGGTCACGCCCCAGGCCACCTCGGGCGTCCGGCCAATGGCGAACATGGGGCTGCCCGGCAAGGTGGCCCCCAGCACGTAGCGGTCGCCCCAGCGCAATACGGCCTCGTACCAGATCGACGGCAGTCGGTTCACTTCGAGGTGCGGATCGGCCGCCAACAGCGCGCTTCCCGTGGCGCTACGGCCGGGACAAATGGCCCAAGCGTTGCTGCCTGCCAAGCGCGGCAGGTCGGTGATCAATTCCAATGCCTCGTCCGAAAGCTTGTTGGCAATTTTCACTTGCCGCAGCAATTCGAAATCGACCCCGTCGAGCACCGGCGCAAACAGCTCGCGCAGCTTGTCGTCGGCGATCCCCGTCTGCACTAGCTCTAGCAGCAGTCGTTCGTTCTGTTGCTGACCCACCGCCAGGCCGCCAAAATTCAGCAGGTTGCCGATCAGCAACACGGCCGCCTGGTTCCAAGGCTCCACCGGAAACCCCGTGGCCCAAATTGGCAGCGAGCGTCCCCATTGTTTCAGCGCGTCGTTCGCTCCCTCGCAATAGGCGGTGAGATGGCCGAACGCGCCGTCGTCCAACGAACTCACCTCGCGTTCGAGGTGCAGGAACAAGCCAGCCCGGCGGAAGAATCGATCGGTCTCCAGCAATTCTGGCTTGTCGGCGATTTGTTCCGCGCTGCTGCCCCGCGCCACGGCCCTGGAAAACAACATCTGCGTTGGTCGGTCCGTGGCGTGCATGAACCCCAGCGCATACAGCGCGTCGCGAAACGCGTCGGCCGAGATGTGTGGCACCCCTGCCTCGTCGCGCGCGACCGAAAACCGCCGGCGGCTGGTCTTGATGCGCAGTGGCTTCATGCCCGGCCAGTGGGCCTACGCCCAACGCGTGGTAGTCGTCTGGCCTGCGTCATCGGGCGAACCGATAAGGCGAACGGCCAGACGGGGGGAACAACCGTTACATTCTGCGGAAATCTAGCATTCAAATCGAGCGTTTCACCGCCTGTCACCAGCTCAGCTATGCCTGATTCTGCCCCTCGGCTAGTACCCACCCCCGGCTATGAGCAACGGACCGGTTACACAGTCTGCAACGGTTCATTTCAAGCTCCACCTGGCCGCTAGCCAACCACCCGGCCAGGGTAGCCGACCGTCACACTGGCCCCCCGACTGGCTACACTGAAGATCGATCGCTTACCACCAGGGCTTGCCCTTGCTAGGAACCTTCGAGTGCTTGTCATGCTCGCCCGCCGCTATCCGAACCTGGCCTGGTGTCGAACCGATTTGCAGGCTTCGCTATGCGTCGCGCGCGAGCGCCAACCCCGAGCGCGCCAACCGCGCGCGCCATTCGCCACCGGGTGCAGGCGCTGCCTGGGCATTGCGCGAGCACTCGGTGGTTTGGCAATTGCCGCGCTGCTGTTGGCCGTTTCCGCCACCCCGGCGATCGGCCAGCAGCGACAGATCATCGTGCTCTCGAACCGCGCCCCCGACCCGGTCGCCTGCCACATTGTGTTCGGCCCGGCGGCTAAACGCGACTATCGGTTATCGCCGGGCGAATCGTTGACCCTGCGCGTGCGTGCGGAAGTCGAGGTGCAGTGGGGCAGCGGCAACCCGTTGCCATCGTTCACCGCGCACCCCAACGCCATCTATTGCTTCCTGCCTGGCGAGAAGGGGCACGAACTGCACGAGGTCAGTCTGAGTCGGCAGCGCCGCGCCGACAATGAAAACCCACAGCCCGCGGACGCTACACCTCTCGCGACTGCGCCCCTTGCCGTCGACGAGCCCTTGGCCCAGGGCATCTTGCAGGTCAAGTTGCTGGTCGACGACGACCAGATCACCGCCCGCCAATATTGGGAAAAGCAACTCCGGCAACGGCTCGACGCCGCGTCCAAGGTGCTTCGCCACCACACCGGAATGCAATTGCAGGTGGTGGCCGTCGATACCTGGGAAAGCGATGACGCAACCCATGATTTCGGCGAGCTGCTCGCCGAGTTTGAAGCGCGGGTAGACCCCGGTTCCGCGCGATTGGCCATCGGCTTCCTCAGCCAGCCGGTCGAGTTCCAGGTCGGCGACCATATCCCAGGCATTCGTTCGGCGCTCGCGCGCCACCTGCTGGTGCCCGACGTGCAAGACTCGCGGCACCCCGATTTGTCGTTGGAACAGTTGTTGCATGACCTCGGACATTTCCTGGGAGCCAGCCACAGTCCGGAAATCGACTCGGTCATGGGGACCGCGCGTACGGCACCC
Source organism: uncultured Pirellulales bacterium (assembly GCA_964434905.1). GTDB lineage: Bacteria > Planctomycetota > Planctomycetia > Pirellulales > CAYNRE01 > CAYSXM01. Next base: position 10,622 of record CAYSXM010000021.1, read on the forward strand.
GGCCAGCCGGTGCTGCGCCGGCTGCGCGGGTACGACGCCGTGAACACGCTGGTCATGGCGCTGGTGGCCGAAGAGCTTCGCACGCGCGGCATTGCCAACCTGGTCGACTTGTCTCCCGCCGTCAAGCAGCGGGTGGGCGAGGCCTATAGCGTGCTTTCCGCGGCCTCTCCCCGCGATGCATTCGCCACGCGCGGGGCCCCTTTGGAACTTGTCGGGCGCGCACCGCCAGCGCCACGCGCCGCGAGCGCGAAAGACACCGCCGATGCCGATGTCGAGGTGCAAGAAGTGGTCGCCGCCGTGGTGGAAGCCGCGGAGCGGAACTACGACCTGGCCGGCCGTCCAGCAAATTCCGGCGCGCCAGCCCCACGCCAAGGCGACGCGCTGTTCACGCACTACGTGCAAGCTGCGGCCGCCGCCGCCGGGCAACTGCCCCTGGCCACCCGCCAGCGCGCGTTTCTGGTGGGCCTGGGCGTGGCACTCGATCGCTCGGAGTTGTTGCGCGCCAATTACCTATTTCGCAAGACGTATCGACGGATAGAAGACGACGCACACCGAGCGCGGCGGATCGAGGTGCTGGGCGACCCCACCATTTGGTCTCGGCCCGACCTCGCGCAGCACTTTGCCGTGTCGGCGCTGCTCACCGCGCTCCAAGGGCCATCGCTGGCGGAAAGCGCCGGAGTGTTCAAGGAACTGCTCGATTCCCAGGGCGGATCCGGATTCAGCTTTGTCGACCTGTTGGCCGACCTGGCGGGCGTGGCTTTTGCAGAGCGCGTGCTGGCCGGCCACCTGGGGCTCGACCAATTGGCTAGCGGATTCACCGTCGAGAAATACATGCCCGACGATCGCGACTTGCGCGAACGGCTTACCTGGCAACAATTCGCAGAACTGTACGGTTCGACCAACGATCCGCGGTTCGCGCAGGAATTGTTGCAGGTGCGGCAACGCGTTCAGGCCTTGCCCGAATATGTGGCCCTGGCCCGACTACAAGGCGACACCCAGGCTCTGGCAGCCGCCGACGCAGCCCTCGCTGCCGCAGGGCCCGCCGACCCGATTCGCGATCTGCAAAGCCGCGCGGTGCGCGAGCGCCATGCCGACTGGGGCCACTGGGGGCCCGCACTCGATCGCTATGTTAGCTGGTCGAACCACTCCAACCGCCTGATCCCAGTCTATACCTTTGGCATCGCGCTCGACGACTATCAAGACGCACACAGCCCCTACCGACAGGCCGCGGCGCTCGAGGCACTGTATGGGCAGGTTCCTGCCGGCACACTCAACCCCCAGGCAGAATACTTCGATCAGACCGCGATCCATCATCTGCAAGCCGCTGCGGCTCAGGCCGGCAAGAAGCGCATCATCCTGATGGTGTTCGACGGCATGGACTGGGTCACCACCTGGGCAGCCGCAACCTATCGCGCCGGGCGCGTCGCTTATCGCCAGGGGCGCGGCACCGGGCTGGCATTTCAGGACTATCAAGGCGCGCCCACCGATTTTGGCTTCATGGTCACCAGCCCTTGGAGCAAATCCGGAAGGTTCCATGTCGACGACCAGGTCGTGTTGGCCGCCGGCGACCAGTTTCGTGGCGGGTACGACCCCGCACTCGGCGGAGCAACTCCCTGGCAGCCGGGCAGCGATCCGCTGTACCTGACCGCACAAAGCCGCGAACAGCCCCACGCCTATACCGATAGTTCCTCGTCGGCCACTTCGATGTGCGCTGGCATCAAAACCTATAACCAGGCGGTCAATTTCAACGCGAAAGGCGCCCAGGTGGAAACCATTGCGCGCCAGCTTCAAGCCCAACATGGTTTCGCGATCGGCGTGGTTACCAGCGTACCCATCAGTCACGCCACCCCGGCCTGCGCCTATGCCAACAATGTGGATCGCAACGACTTCCAAGACCTCACGCGCGACCTGGTCGGACTGCCTTCGGTGTCGCACCGCGCTACGCCGACCGCGGGCGTCGACGTGCTGCTGGGCGCGGGGTGGGGCCAAGATGCCTCGCAACAGACCGCGCAAGGCCAAAACCACGTCCCGGGCAATCCTTACATTACCGAGGCCGACTTGCGTCAAATCGACGCTGCCAACGGTGGCGCTTACCAGATTGCCCAGCGCACCTCGGGCCAACCGGGGCGCACCTTGCTCTTGGCAGCGGCCGCCGAGGCTGTCGCCAAAAAACGCCGACTGTTCGGCCTCTTTGGTGTCAGTGGAGCAGCCGCCACGGGGTCGCCCGGCGGCCACCTGCCTTTTCGCACGGCCGATGGCCGCTTCGACCCCGTGCCAGGCACCTTGGGTCGCAGCGAGAACTACACCGAAGCCGACCTCGTCGAGAACCCCTCCTTGGCCGACATGACGGAAGCCGCGCTTTCCGTGCTCGAGCAAGATCCCGACGGTTTCTGGCTGATGGTCGAGGCGGGCGATGTCGACTGGGCCAACCACGACAACAACATCGATAATTCGATCGGCGCCGTCGTCTCGGGCGATGAAGCCTTTCAGCGCGTGGTTCAATGGGTCGAGGCCCATGGCGGTTGGGCAAATACCGCCCTGATTGTCACCGCCGACCACGGCCACTACCTGGTGCTCGACAAACCGGAAGCACTTGTGCCGGCCCGCCCCGGCCAGCCGGCGCCGGGAACTGCCGCGACTGCCCCGGCGACACCGTTGAGCGTCGACAAGCCCAGCGGTCCCTAGCAGCCCCCACGAATCAGTCTGGCTGGCCACCGGCGCTGCGGCCAAGCTTCTTCACCGCCTGACGTTTCTTGCCCTCGAGCCGGCGCTGCCGCGAGGCCAACGTGGGGCGCGTAGCGCGGCGGCGCTTCGGCACGGCCAAGGCCGTAATCAACATCGCCCGCAGTTTGTCTAAACAGTTGGCCGTATTGCGGGCTTGATCGCGATGTTTTTGGCTGGTGACCAGCAAGTCGCCGTCGGCGGTCAGCCGGTGTGCTAGCCGCAACAACAGCCGTGCTCGTTGCTGTTCCGATAGGCCACGGCTGGCAGCCAGGGGCCAGCGCAGCAACACCTTCGAGCTGACCTTGTTGACGTTTTGTCCGCCCGGCCCCGAGCTGCGCGTATAGCTAAACTCGAACTCGCTCAAGTTCAAGCTTAGACTGGGAAGCACTTCCAAAGTGCGCGCTGCCACGTTGGCGACCCTTCGTACACCGAGATGGTTGCGTCGCAACCAACCAGAAGCCCCACTTTCTCGCAAATCGTCCGGCCAGGCGACGTCGTGCGATATACTAGCAGTCTGTTGATTTGTTCGACAGGCTGCGACGTCGCAGGGATGCGATGACAGAATCGCGACGTATGTCGTTATTCTGCGAGCCGTGCGGAGTGGAGCTCCGCACTTGGCGAGGAGCGAAAAATGCCACGACGGCATTTTTCAACGGGCTGCTAGCCAGCCGTGCCAAAGTTTGACCAGCCGAGGGCCCAGACTTTCCACCATTTACCGCGAGCCAAGGCGCATGTTGCTTTCAGTCCGGCCGCACGTCGACCATCGCCACGGCAACCGGCGCTGTGTGGCGCGCGCATTCCTGCTGCTATTGGCTTGCGCCTTCTGCGGGGGCGGCCTGGGGCTGGCCGACGACCTGCCGTCGCTGGCCACGCGTACACGTGGTGCCGATTGGCCTAGCTTTCTCGGCCCCACACACGACAGCAAGTCGTCCGAGACCGGCCTGCGCGCCGACTGGTCGGCCCACCCGCCGCGAGTGGTGTGGCAGCGGCCCCTGGCTACCAGCTATGGTCCCCCGGCAGTGGCCGGCGGCCGGCTGGTCACCTGCGAGCGAACCGACGAGAAAGCCACGGTAAATTGCTACCACGCGGAGACCGGGGCGCCGCTATGGAACTTCGATTACCCCACCGACTATGAAGACCAGTACGGCTACGACAACGGGCCACGCAGCGGGCCCGTCATTGACGGCGATCGAGTATATGCCTTGGGCGCCGAAGGCTTGTTGCATTGCCTGCGCTTGGCCGATGGGCATTTAGTCTGGAAAGTCGACACCCAGGCACGCTTCGGCGTGGTCCAGAATTTTTTTGGCGTGGGCTGCGCCCCCGTGATCGAGGGCGATCTGCTCATCGTCCCCGTCGGTGGCAGCCCCCCGGATAGCGCGCGGATCGCCTTTGGCAATCTTTCGGGCAATGGCAGCGGGGTCGTGGCGTTCGACAAGTTGACCGGCCAGGTGCGCTATCAACTGAGCGACGAGCTGGCCGGATACGCCAGCCCCGTGCCAGCCGAAATCGATGGTCGCCGCTGGTGTTTCGTCTTCGCTCGTGGTGGCCTGTTGGCGTTCGATCCGACCAATGGAAAGCTCGACTTCCATTTCCCATGGCGCGCCTCGATTCTCGAAAGCGTCAACGCCAGCAACCCGCTGGTCGTGGGCCGCCAGGTACTCATCAGTGAAACCTATGGACCAGGTAGCGCGCTGTTGTCGGTTCGCCCCGGAGGCTACGACCTGGTGTGGGCCGACGACCCGCAAAGCCGGGAGAAACGCCTGCAAACCCATTGGAACACCCCGATCCATCACCAAGGCTATGTCTATGCCTCGAGCGGCCGCCATTCGAACAATGCCGAGCTACGCTGTATCGAACTGGCAACCGGCCAGGTCATGTGGAGCCAGCCGGGGCTGGCACGCTGCTCGCTGATGTATGTCGATGGCCACTTCGTCTGCCTCAGTGAATATGGCGAACTGATCTTGCTGCGCGCGAACCCCCAACGGTTCGAGGCAGTGGGCAGCTTGGTTCCGGTCGACACCGAGCCGCAATCGGCCCAGGCTGCCAACACGGCTGCATCTCGCGCCGGTGCCGAGCGAAAATTGCTCGAATATCCCGCCTGGGCCGCGCCGATCCTATCGCGCGGCTTGCTCTATGTGCGTGGGCGAGACCGGCTGGTGTGTCTCGAGCTGATTCCCGAAACGAACAACTAGTGCTCCGTCACAGTTTGATCTTGGAATTGAGCGAATTCGCGGAGCACTC
>CAYSXM010000022.1:0-15338 GCA_964434905.1 uncultured Pirellulales bacterium
AACCAAAATCGTCTTCCACGGCCGATAGTAATACTGCGGGTGCTCTTTGCCGGGTGGACCTTGGCGATAGCCCTCGGGCAGGTCAACCAGGTCGAACACCGCGGTGGTGAAACGGCGTATTTCGCGCCCTGCCTGGCGTGCCACGTTGCGTGCCATCGACAGCGCCTTGAGATACACCTCGGGCCCCGTCACCGCCGAACCGATGTTCAAGAACACCCCCCCTTCTAAGTCGGCCACGGTGCGGGCATAGATCAAGAAATCGGTATAGCTTGTGGCCCCCAGCGCGGCACCATCGCAGTTGGCGTGCGCGTGGATAATGTCGCTGCCGATGCTCACATGGACGGTGCAAGGCACACCCGCTCGCCACCCTGCCGCGGCGAGGCTCAGCTCTCGGTGCGGCAGCGCTTCTTCCTCGATCGCTCTGCCGAGCGCCTCGCCCAACCCCTCGCCGCGCCGCGCACCTGCAGCAATCAGGTCGTTTAGTCGGCTGGTTTGCGACCACAAGCCGAACTGTCCCACCTGAATCCAGCGCGGCACGTTTTCGCTCGTTCCGCCATACGCGGCGAGCTCGAAATCGTGAATGGCGCCCGCTCCGTTGGTGGCCAGGTGGGTGATCAGCCGCCGCTCGATCAAATCGATCAGATAGCGCGACAGCCCCAGCTTGATGGGGTGCCCCCCGATCATCGCCAGCACGGGGCGGCCTTGCCGCCGCGCTGCGACAATCGCCTCGACCAGCGCGGCAAACTCGGGGTGTGCGTACGGCGCCGCAGGCGCGACCAGCGGCAGGCATGCCTCGGCACGCAAATCATGACCGCGCTCGGCCAAATCGCCGAGCACAATCTGCTGGCGGTCAAATTGCGGATACCGGCTCATGGAACTCTCGCTGGCTGCACGGCATTCCCCGCCCATCCGAGAAACGCTGCTCGGGTTCGTTCAAACTGCGGGTTTTCCGCCCGGCGCCGCCTGATCGTTCTTCACCAACTTGGCCCACCATCACTACGGCTTACGGAAGTTCGCGGTGAAGTGCCACCAGGTGCCAAGAATTGCCTCCTCCGTGAAACCCGCCTCCTGGGCCAGCCGGCGGACGGTTGCGCGACGTTGAAAGTGCGGATCGAGCACGATCTCGGTGATCGATAACATGCCGCCGGGCTTCAGCGCTTGGTAAGCCTTCCGAAGCGCGGTGAGTCGATCTGGAATCTCGCCCAAAACCGTCGACAAAAAGACCACATCGAATCTCGCTGGTTCGATCGCCGCGACCGTGATGTCCGATTGGACGATCTGGAGATTGCCGACGCCCGCCTTCTCGGCGCGGGCTCGTAGTTTTTCACTCATCCTTGGTTGCAACTCGATGCCGACAACCTCGCCGCCGGGCAGCACCCGCCGTGCGGCGGGAATCAACAGCCGGCCCGGCCCAGGTCCGATCTCCAACACCCGCTGCCGAGGCGCGATGCCCATCCGGTCCAACGTTCGGGTAGTGTTCAGTAACCCTTCGCCAAGACTACCGTCGACCGACCGTGACAGCCAACTGGGGCAGGGAAGCACGAACCGGCGACTTGCCCAGCGCCAACCGAAATGAATGACCAGAAAGAAGAGAAGTGCGCCGCCGACGGTCGCCAAAATCCAATCGCTAATGGCAGCTCCTCCGAAGATTCTCCACGTACTCCTGTTCTTTGCGAGCCGATCAAAGGCTACCAGCCCGTCATTTTCGATTCAATGGATGCTCGGGGTGCCAGTCGTCACTGTTCGATAACGCACACGGTCTTGCAGTTCGCCTACAAACTGCGCGGTTGCCTTCCGTGGGGGGCCAGGCCCGTCGCATGGCCGATGATTGGTCGAACGATAATCCGGCGCCTGCGGTCCATGCTCCAGTTGCTGCGGGGCCGCGGCCATTCGCCCAGGCCCACACCGCGCATCACGCGCCTGCTCGGGCGAATTTTCTCGTCGCGCCAGCACTGCTAGCAGCGAACACATGGCCCCCGCCGGCCGACTGCCGTTGACCCTCGACCGCCGAAGCCCCTATCTTGCCCGAGCGGTGCTGCGGGGCCACGGTTTGCCTTAGCCCGATTTGGTCCTGAGCCTTCTGCTGCGGAGCCGAAAATGTCGCTCGGGTGCCTGCGGCTTGGCCGGTACCACACCATGTTCCAATCTCCTAACTGCACACCGACATAGGTCGTCTCTTCGGATGGAAAACGATCTGCTCACGGCACTCGACCAGTTGGGGCACCCCGGCGTGCTGGTGCTGGGCGACTTAATTCTCGACCGCTATATCTGGGGAAACGCCGAACGCGTCAGCCAGGAAGCGCCGGTCATTCTGTTGCGCACCGACCATTGCGAGGACCGCCTGGGCGGCGCCGCCAACGTCGCCAATTTGCTGGTCGGCCTCGAAGCCCAAGTCACCTGCGCCGGCCTGATCGGCGCCGATGCCGATGGCCAGGCACTAGCCCAGGCCCTTGCCGCGGCAGGCGTCAACGCCCAAGGGCTGTTTGTCGATCCGGCGCGCCCCACCACCGTCAAGCAGCGTTTCATCGGTCGGGCAGCCGACCGGCATCCGCACCAAATACTCCGCGTCGACAGCGAAGTCCGAGACCCGCTGCCACGCTACCTGGAACACGCACTTGGCGACTGGCTCCACGATGCCATCGGTCGCCACGCCGTGCTGCTCATCTCGGATTACGCCAAGGGCGTATGCACGCCCGAACTACTACGCCGCGCTATCACCCGGGCGCGCCAATTGGGTGTGCCGGTCCTGGTCGATCCCGTGCGGGGGCCAGGCTATGAACGCTATCGTGGCGCGACCGCCATCACACCCAATCGTGTCGAAGCCGAAACGGCTACCGGCGTGCGCATCGCGGGTCCTAGCGAGGCCTATCAAGCAGGTCGCCGGTTGTGCGCGCAGGCCGAACTCGACTATGCCGTCGTCACGCTCGACCGAGACGGCATGGCCCTGGTCGAACCCTCGGGCAACGGCCAAACATTCCCCACCCGCGCCCGCGCAGTGTACGACATCACGGGTGCTGGCGACATGGTGTTGGCCATGATCGGCTTGGCCTGGGCTGCCCGGTTATCGCCCCATCTGGCCTGCCAATTGGCCAACGTCGCCGCTGGCCTCGAAGTCGAGCGGGTGGGCGTGGCGATTGTCACCCGCGACGAAGTCCGCGCGCAACTCTGGGCCGACCGTCTGCCCGGTGCCGCCAAACTGCTGTCGCTGGAAAACCTGGTGCGCCTGGCGGAACAGTGGCGCGCCCAAGGGCGCCGTGTGGTGTTCACCAACGGCTGCTTTGATCTGCTCCATGTAGGGCACGTCAGCTATTTGCAAGAAGCCCGCGCCCTGGGCGACGTGTTGATCGTGGGCGTGAATAGCGATTCCAGCGTGCGGCGCCTGAAGGGCCCCAGCCGTCCGGTGATTTCTCAGTCCGATCGCGGTGCCATGCTGGCCGCGCTGGCCTGTGTCGACGCGGTGGTGGTTTTCGAGGAAGACACCCCGCACGCGCTGTTGCGAAAACTACGCCCCGACGTGTTGGTCAAAGGGGGAACCTACACCACCGACGAGGTGGTGGGCCACGAAATTGTGACTAGCTACGGCGGCCAGGTGCGTGTCACCGGCGCCATCGACGGCATTTCCACCAGCCAGATCGTGGCCTCCGTGGCCCAGCGCCTGGCTCCCCCAGCTCCGCATTTCGCGGTCACGTCCGACCACGCCGGAAACTCCGTCCCAGCATCCACCCCCCGCGCCACGCGCATCCACCCCGGGTCCTAGACCACTCCATGCTGCCGGCGTCTCCCCTTTCGCCGATGTCAGACGCGACGCGCCCCACGGCGACGCGCCTGGCCGTGTTCGTGCCCAACTGGGTCGGCGACGCCGTGATGGCCACGCCCGCGCTGCGGGCCCTGCGCCACCACCACGCCGCCGGACAACTGCTGGGGATCATGCGGCCGGTCGTGGCCGACACACTGGCGGGCGGCGACTGGTTCGACGAAACCATCTTGTTCGATCCACGCGCGCCCCAGCGCGAGTTGACCAGCCCCGCAGTGCTGGCGCGCTTGCGCGCCTGGCGCCCCGATACCGTGGCCTTGCTCACGCATTCGTTTCGCACGGGGTGGATGGCCTGGCGCTCGGGGGCACGGCGCCGCGTCGGCCTGGCACTGCATGCGCGCGGCTGGTTGCTGACCGATCGCTTGCCACCGGTACGGCGCGGCGGCCGGTTGGTACCCGCCCCCGTGCTCGACGACTATCTTCGCGTGGCCGCGACGCTGGGCTGCGTTGCTCCCCGCGCGCCGCTCGAACTGGCCACGTTGCCGGAAGACGAAGCCCAGGCCGACGCCGTCTGGCAACGGCTGCGCCTGCCGCGCGACGCTGCGGTGGTGGTGCTCAATTCCAGCGGGGCCTTCGGCGCCGCCAAACTGTGGCCCCGTGAATATGCAGCCGCGCTGGCCTTTCGCCTGGCCGCCGAACGCGCCGTTTCAGTGCTCGTATTGTGTGGTCCGGCCGAACGCGAACAGGCCCGCGACATCGTCGCCCGCGCCGCGCATCCCCGCGTGGTCAGCCTGGCGGATGAACCGCTTTCCATTGGGCTCTCCAAGGCCTGCGTGCGCCGCAGCGCGCTGTTGGTCACCACCGACAGCGGCCCGCGGCATTTTGCCGCCGCCTTCGATGTGCCCGTGGTCACCCTGTTTGGACCGACGCACCCGGCCTGGAGCGAAACGTTCTATCCACGCGCCACCCATTTGCAACATGCCGTGCCGTGCGGACCCTGCCAGCAGCGCAACTGCCCGCTGGCGCATCACCAGTGTCTGACGCAACTGGGTGTCGATACGGTCTATCGAGCGGCGGTCGCCGCGCTGGAAACTCCACGCAAAACCCAGGCCGCTTAAACCGTTCGTTTTCCGTGCGGGAGCAACTCATTGGGTGTGCCACGGCCTTTGCCAGTTATGTAGGTCGGGCCTTGGCCTGACGAGACCTACCTTATGCATTCGTTCTGGGTGCCACTGGCTTTGCCGGTGCCATCGCACTAGTAGATAAAGACACCGACCAGGCCGGTGCCACCTCGTCCACATCGCTCTTTCGCAGGCCCATAACGCTGGAGCCCGTCTCCGGATTGCCCGCCGATGCCCACCACCACCTCTCCCACGCGGCGTCTGCCCTTGAACCCCACGCCGGCACCGACCGCGCACTCCCGCGGCGCGCCCCTGCTGGTGGCTGCGCAGCTCGTGTCGCTCGACGAGGGTCGCCTGTGGGCCACGCGGCCCGGACTGGCGCTGTTGACCGCGGCCGGGCTGACAACCTTTGCCCAGATCATGGCCACCTCGCAGGGCCAGCGGTTGCGACGCCTGGCCGATCGCGAGAACTGGCGCCTGGAACTACCCGCGCTCGACGGTCCACGCGGCGCGTATCTGAAAAAGCACGTTCTGACGCGCCAGCGCGCTTGGTTCCGGCCGGGCGTGCACCCCGTCAGCGCCGGCATGTGCGAGGCGGAAAACGTGCTGCGCCTGGCCGTGGCGGGTGTGCCCAGCATGCCCCTGGTGGCCTGTGGCCAGCGCCGCGACGAGCACGGCCGCATCGAATCGTTTGTGTTGACCGAGGAACTGTTGGGTTTCACACAGCTCGACCATTTTCTCCGGCGGCGGTTTCCCAGTTCGATCGCCGCGGCCGGCGCGCCGCGCGATCGCGCGTTCAATCAACTGCTGGCCAACGTGGCCCAGGTGGCACAACGCTTCCATCGCGCCGGGTTCAACCATCGCGATTTTTATTGCTGCCATTTCTTCATCGCGGAACCGGCGCCCGGACGGTTCGACGTACACCTCATCGACCTGCAGCGCGTCGAGCAGCGCCGGTGGTGGCGCTGGCGATGGGTGGTCAAGGACCTGGCCCAGTTGGCCTATTCGGCCCCCCGCGAACGCGTTTCGGCAACCCGTCGCCTGGCGTTCATCAAGCACTATCTGGGCATCTCGCGGCTGGCCCCGCGCGATAAACGTCTGATCCGCGCCGTGCTGGCCAAGCAGGCCGCCATGCAGCGCCGACTCGGAGACCATCCATGAACATCGCCCTGGTGGTCGAGCGGCTCGACCCGCGCCGTGGCGGCGTCGAACAATGGACCTGGCAGTTTGCCCGCTGGCTGGCGGCCGCAGGCCACGAAACGCACGTGGTGGCCAGCGAATTTGCCGCCGAGGTACAAGGCGAACAGTTTGCCCGGCATTGCACGGCGCCCTCGCGGGGGCGCCTCCAATTTGCCGCCGCGGCCGAAACGCTGCTGCGCGCCCTGAAACTCGACGTAATCCACGACACCGGCTGCGGCTGGTACTGCGACGTGTTTCAACCGCACGGCGGCTCATGGCGCGCCAGCTTCGAACAAAACCAATTGCTCGCCCCGCCGTGGCGCCGCCCACTACGGCGCCTGGCCGCGCGGGTGTTGCCACGCTATCGGGCATTCGAACGCTTGCTAGCCCGGCAATACCAGGCCGACGGCCGCTTGTTCCTGGCACTCTCGCAAATGACCGCTCGCGATTTCCGCCACCGCCACGGTGTGCCCGCAGACTCGATTCGCACCATTTACAACGGAGTCGATGTCGAGCGATTCTCGCCCGCCAGCCGCCAGCCAGCCAGGCAAACACTGCGCCGTGCCTGGCAAGTTGCCGACCACGAAACCGTGTTGCTCATCGTGGCGCACAATTTCGAACTCAAGGGCGTGCCCACCCTGGTGCGCGCCGTGAAGCGATGCCGCGCGGCGGGCCATCCGCTGCGATTGGTGGTCGCCGGCGGCGGGCGCGCCGTGGGGCACTACCGCGAGTTGGCCAACCAGGCGCGCGTCGGAAAAGCGGTACATTTCCTGGGCGCTGTCGACGACCCGGCCGGCTGCTACGCAGCGGCCGATCTCTATGTGCAACCCACCTACTACGATCCGTGCAGCCTCGTCGTGCTCGAGGCCCTGGCGGCCGGCCTGCCCGTGATCACCAGCCGTTACAACGGGGCCGGCGAACTGATCACCCGCGGGCGCGAAGGCGACCTGATCGACAACCCGGCCGACGATCAAGAACTGGCCGCCGCGCTGGTCCCTTGGCTCCACCCGGCGCGACGTGCCACGGCCAGTCTGGCTGCCCGACAACTAGCGCTACGGCATACAGCCGAACACAATTTCCAAGAAGTGCTCGGCGTGTACCAAGAACTGTGCTCTGGCCAAGACCGCCACGCGCGCCAGTCATCGCGCGCCGCCTGAAGCGCAGGTGCCACTCACCGGGGCGCCAGGTCTTGGTGTTTTGTCGGTCAGCAGTTTTCAGGTCATCTGTGCAATCTGTGAAATCTGTGGATGAACTCAGCTTGCCCCAACGCACGGGTCTGGCTGAATGTTCTGTGGGCGCACTGGTGTGCGAGAGAATCTCCACGGATTGCGCAGATGGACGCAGATCGTGATAGGAGGCCAACATGACTAGGGAGAACAGTCAGTAGCGTCCCTGCCTTCCTTGAGCCGTAAGTAGGTCTCGTCAGGCCAAGGCCTGACCGACAAGACTAATCCGCCCCAGAGCACTGGCAAAGCCAGTGGCACCAGAGCGCGCCAGTCATCGCGCGCCGCCTGAAGCGCAGGTGCCACTCACCGGGGCGCCAGGTCTTGGTGTTTTGTCGGTCAGCAGTTTTCAGGTCATCTGTGCAATCTGTGAAATCTGTGGATGAACTCAGCTTGCCCCAACGCACGGGTCTGGCTGAATGTTCTGTGGGCGCACTGGTGTGCGAGAGAATCTCCACGGATTGCGCAGATGGACGCAGATCGTGATAGGAGGCCAACATGACTAGGGAGAACAGTCAGTAGCGTCCCTGCCTTCCTTGAGCCGTAAGTAGGTCTCGTCAGGCCAAGGCCTGACCGACAAGACTAATCCGCCCCAGAGCACTAACTTTGCCAGCGCTCTGGCTGCGTCTGGGCGAATACGTGAGAGATGGCCGATTCCCGCTTGCGCACCTGCTACGCCGCGCCCGCCAGCGATTCCGTCGCCACGTTCGAGGGCACCGGTCGACCCCACCGGCCGCGCAACCACATCTCGGCCTCGTGAAACAGCGTGAACAACAGCGGTACCACGAACAGCATGAACACCGTGGATATCAACAGCCCCCCCAGCATCACCGCGCCCAGTCCGCGATACAACTCGCTGCCCGCCCCGGGCATCACCACCAGCGGCAACAGCCCCAGCACGGCGGTAAAGGTTGTCATGAAAATCGGCCGCAGCCGGCCTAATACTCCCTCGACCACCGCCTGCCGGGGTGGCCGCCCCTGGGTGCGAATCAAGAACAGTGCCTGGTCGACAATCAGAATGGCGTTGTTCACCACCGTGCCAATCAACATCACAAATCCCAGCATGGTCAGGCTGTCGAGTCGCTGGACCACCGCCACGTTCAGCAGTGCCAAACCCGCGATCCCGCCCACCGCGCCCAAGGGCACGCTGATCATGATGACGATCGGGTAGATGAACGACTCGTACAATCCGGCGATCAACAGATAGGTAATCACCAGCGCCAACAACATGCTGCCGGCCATCGCCGTGCGCATCTGGCGCAGCTTGTCGGCCGTGCCGGCCAGCCGCAGCCGATACAATCCCAAGGGCCCGGCCTCCTCGCGGAGCGGTGCCAGTACCTCGCGATCGATCCTGCGCATGGCTTCTTCCAAGGCGATCGCTTGTCCCAGGTTGACCATGATCGTCAGGGCCCGTTCGCGATCGATCCGCATGACCGTCTCCGCGCCGGTGGTCAGCACCACATCGGCCACGTCGGCCAATTGCACAATTTCGCCCCCCGGCGTTACCAGGGGCAATTGGCCAATGTCTTGCGTGCGGCGCGCAAACTCGTCGGCGCCATAAATTTTCAAATCAAGTTCCTTGCCCTGGTGCCAAAACGTGCCGGCATAGGCTCCGTCGACCAGCGCGTTGACCGTGTAGCCCAGATCGACGTTGGTGATGCCGCGCTCGGCGGCCTTTTCCGGGTTGCGGCGTACGTGCATTTCGGGGCTCGATTGGTCTAGGCTGGGAATGGCCCGCGCCGACGTCTTGGTGCTCTCGGTCGGATAAATCGCTTGCACCCTCTGCATGACCCGTTGGCCCAGCGATGCCAGCTCCGCCTGGTCCGGTCCCGTGATCTCGATCTCGATCGATCGACCGCCCGACATAGTCGGCGAATCGAACAAGCTCGACTGATTCACAAACGCCGTGACACCGGCCAGCCCCTCGGTCGCACGCTGCAACACCGGCACCAGGTCCGAGGCCCGCTCCGGCTCGGCAGCCCGGGCACCCATGAACATGCCGCCGCGCCGCGCCACCAAGAAAAAGTTCTCCATCGCCGGGCCATCCAGCTTTTTCGCCTCGGGCGTTCCCAGCCGGGCTTCCCAATAGGGGCGCAGTCGGTCCTCGACCTGGCCTCCCAGCTCCATCAACCGCTCGACGTTGTAACCCGCCGGAGGCTGCAACATGGCAAACACCAGGTTCTCATTCCCCTCGGGCAGATACTCCACCGGCGGCACCAGCGCCACCGAGATGCCCATCGACAACAAAAAGGTCATGGCCACCACCGCCAGCCGCGGCAGCCGCCAGGCCAACACCGCCGCCAGCACCAGGGCCAAGGCCAACGTGGTCAACGCGCCGGGTGCTCCCCACCACGCGCGTTCCTCGGTCGCCCAGGCATAACGCACCAGGCACACGGCACCCACGCCCATGCCCACCGCGGCGCCCAGCCGCGCCAACGGGCCTAGCTGCCCCGACAACAGCCGTTCATTGGTTCTCTCGACCAAACGATAGAACCCGGTCCCCAGGCGAGTCAGTCGATCTTGCCGTTTGCCGAGCACCCAGTCGGGCGCCGAGTCTTGCGATCGCAGCAGCCGGGCCGCCGCGCAGGGCACCACCGTCATGCCCACCACCATGCTGATCGCCACGCCGGCGCAAATCACAATGGCAATGTCGCGGAACAGTTGCCCCGCTTCTTCCTGGATGAAGATGACGGGCAAGAACACCGCCAGGTTCGTGGCGCTGCTGGCCAGAATGGCCCCCCACACGTCGGCCGTGCCCTGACACGCCGCGGCCCGCGGCGATTGCCCCTGCTGGTAATAGGTATAAATGTTTTCCAAAACCACGATCACGTTGTCGACCAGCATACCCACCGCGAACGACATGCCCGCCAGGCTGATCACGTTCAGCGTGCGCCCGGTCAGCCGCATTGCCAACAGCGTGCCGATGCAGCTAATGGCGATCGACACGGCGATGACCAGCGTCGAACGAATGTCTCGCAGGAACAAGAACAACACGCCAATTGCCAGCAACCCGCCCACATATACATTGTCGCGCACCAGACCAATGGCCGAGTCGATATACACGGTTTCGTCGTAGCTTTGTAGCAAGTACAGCCCGCGCGATTTCAACAGCCCCTCGTTCAATTCCAACACAACTTCTCTAACACCCGCCATCACCTCCAGCACGTTGGCGCCCTGCTCGCGCTGCACGGCGATGGTCAGCATGTTCACGCCCCGCTGGTGCGACATGCCCTCGAGCTTGGCGGTGGTCAATTCGACCGTCGCCACGTCGCGCACCCGGACCGGCGTGCCGTCGCGATAAGCCACGATCACTTCGGCGACCTGGTCCAAGTCATGAAACTGGCCCAGCGTGCGCACCACGTAACGACGCTTGCCCTCCCAAATATCTCCCGCTGAAATGTCCTTGTTCTCGCCCGCCAGGGCTCGCCGCAGGTCGGGAATGGTGATGTGCCGCGCCGCCAATTGGGCCGGGTCCACCACCACGCGCACTTCGTCCTGCGCGCCGCCATACACTTCGGTGTCGCCGACCCCCTTGACGTTCTCGATCGGCACCACCAGCTTGTCTTCCACGAACGTTCGTAACGTCCAGGGATTCAAGTCGTTTTGAATCAACTCGCCTATCGCCGGATGCCGGCTGGCCAGCCGGTACACGCGCGTCACGTCCACCTCGGACGCTTGCCACAACGGCTCCAGCTCCGACCGCAGTTCCGGATGCGCCGCGGCCACCGCTTGCAATTGCGCGCGGCTGGGTGCGGCGGGGATCAGATTCAAATAGGCGATCGCGCTCGAATCGGCGCTGGCCGTCAACAACACCGGGCGATCGGCGTCTTCCGGATACTCGCGCACCTGGTCCAGCTTGTTTCCAACCTTCAACAGCGTCGATCGCAGGTCCGTCCCCACGCGAAATTCCATCTCGATCTCGCCCCGGCCATCCGAAGATCGGCTGCGAAAATCCACCAGCCCCTCGATCCCCTGCAACTGCTCCTCCTGCTTCGAGATGATCTCCTTTTCCATCTCCTGGGGGCTGGCGCCCGGCCAACGAGTGATCACCATGATCAGCGGAGTGCTTACCTCGGGCGTAAGCTGCACCGGAATGCTGTACAGCGATAACAGCCCGAACATGGCCAACAGTACCACGCCGACCACGACCTTTACCGGGTTGTCGATCGCAAAGTCGGATAGCCGCATCGCGTGTTGCCTAATTCGATAATTGTCGCGCGCGCCGCGCGCGTCCCGGCCCAGGGCCCACGCGCCACCCAGCCCGCGCCGCGCTACCCCAGCTCGCGCCGCCACAGTCCGCGCTACCCCAGGGCTCGTTCCCGCGCCCCATCTAGCGCGCTCGACACTTCTAGCGCGCGCTCGACACTTCTAGCGCGCGCTCGACACTTCTAGCGCGCACGACACTATTCGCCCCCCCGGGCGGCGTCTGCATCGACACTCTCGCGCGCGGCCTGGTTGGCCGCACCCGAGCGATCGTCCGCCGGGTGTTCCACCACCACCTCTACCAAGGGACGCAACCGTTCCACCCCCTCGGTTGCCAGCAGGTCGCCTTCGTGCAAATTGCCCTCCACGGCAATCGTGTTGTCTAGCGACAATCCTTCGGTCACTTCCACCGGGTGTGCTTGGCGATCGGCGCCAATCACATACACCGTGGCTTTCTTGCCCAACCGCACCACGGCGTCCTTGTCCACCAACAGTGCCGACCGGGGTTCGCCCTCGAAATGCACTCGGGCCACCATCCCCTCGTTCAATCGTGGCCGGCTGTCGACCACAGGGTTGGCCAGCCGCACGATCACGGGAAAGCTGCGGCTCCCCTGTTCCCACTGCGCCTTGGGAATCACCGCCTGCACCGTGCCTGGGAACTTCTCTCCCGGCCAGGCATCGATCGCCACGTCGAGCGTCTGCCCCAAATGCACCTGGTGCACGAACGCTTCTTCCACGTTGACCCGCACCTCGACCTCGTCCAGTCGTGCCAAGGTGGCGACCGTGCCGCCCAAATTCACCCACTCGCCCAGCTCGGTGTGTTTCAACACCAAATAGCCCCGAAACGGCGCGCGAATCGTGCGCTTTTCCATCTCGTCTTCAAACTCCGCCACCACCTGTCGCTGTGCCGCCAGCGCTGCTTCCGCCTGAGCAATCTCCTCGGGTCGACTTCCCGCCTGCTTCAAGTCGAAATCAGCCGCCGCCGCCGCATGGTCTTGCCGGGCACGTTCCAGCTCGAACTGTGCGCGGTCCAGCTCCTGGTCGGTCACGGCGCGTTCGGGCAACTCGTACAATTCTTGCACGCGCCGCAAGGTGGTGGTGGCCAGGCCCACCGCCGCTTCCGTCGACCGCGAGCGCGCCTCGGCCTGCGCGATCTCCTGAGGTCGAAAACCTGCCTGCAACTGGGACAACTGGTGTTGCCGCTCGAGCAAATTCTGCCGAGCCCCCTCCAGTTGAATCGACAACGTCACATCGCGCAACCGTGCCAGCACCTGGTTCGCTTCCACCAGGGCGCCTTCACGGAAGGGATATTCAATGACCTTGCCCGGCGCGCCAGCCGCCACGCGACTCACTTCGATCGCCACCACGGTCCCCACCGCCGACACCATCGGCCGCACCGTGCCGCGACGCACCGGCGTCACGCGCACGTGCACCACCGGAGGTCCGCCCGATTTTTCCGGCGGCGCGCCGCCACAACCCGGCAGCGCGCACACCAGCGTTCCTAGTACCACACAAGGCCACCTGCTCCTGGCGGAGCGCGCCTGCCGCATCGCGACAGACTGCCGCGCCACCCGGCACGCAGCACGACCTGGAACCGTTGGTCGGCCGATCATACAGCGCCGTTTCCACCCGCGCCGGGTCCGACCGCGCCGGCCACCGCCGACACCGCGGCCACGCCCTCCGCGTCGCCGCGCCGGATCAAGTTGCGACGCATGGCGCTCAACGTGTAGCGCAGGTTTTTCAGATTTTCCTCGGACAAACCCTGGGTCGCTTTTTCGCGCACGCGCAACCCGCACTGCACCATCTGGGCCCAGACCGGCTCCACCCGCTCGGTCGGCCGTATCAGTTTCTTGCGACGGTCCGTTTCGCTAGGCACGCGCACGATCCAACCATCGCGCTCCATCCGATCTAGCACGCCCACCAGCGTCGGGGCTTCAATCCCCATCTTCTCTGCAAGCTCGCTCTGCGCCAGGTCGGTCTTATACGACAGCCAAGCCAGCACTTCCCATTGCCGGTGGGTAATGCCCAGCGTCTGCAACTCCTCGTTCATCGCACACGCCAACTGGTGCGCCGTGGCGAACACCCAATAGCCAACGCTCTTCTCAAAGTCGAATTGCAGCATGAGGTTCCGCCCAGGGGGCTTGGGGTGGGTCGACGCGGCCCCGTGGCCGCCACCGCGCGCCGGCGCATCGTCGCGACCGCCGGAACCAGCCACGGCCCGACCGTCGTCGACCCCGGCCGCTCATCGCACGTCGATCGTTTGCCTGCTATCGATGCAGGCCTTCGATTCTAACCTCGGCTTCCTCTCACAACCAACTGCCCACATACCCCCCCAGCAGAACTGCAAAGTCGGCGTCTGGCACCTTTTCGGTCTCCCCCCAACCCAGTCAACCAACTTCCCGCTGCAGAATACTGGCTCCTCACCCCACGCGCAATTCTCTTGGCAGGTCCCCCAAAAGCCCCGAACTGCTTCGGGTTGCCGCAGCTTTGCTTCGGGCGCCCGCAATCCGTGTTTCGGCCCGCAAATTCGTGTTGCGTCCCCCAACCGAGTTAGTATCGTAAGCAGGTGGTCGGCTCGCGCGCAACTGGTGTGTGCCACGGTCGTTTTGTAGTGCCAGGGCACGTGGCCGGCTAACGGGTGTACCACGGCGAGTCGTTCGCAGGTGGGGTTAACACCTGGAAGGCAGTCCTCGGAAGACAGTCCTTGGAAGATTTTGCCAGGCATGTGCGGCGGTGCGCCCTGCCCGACGGTGCGCGCGGGCCGATTCCAGCCTGGCATCTGCCGTGGGGAGTGCAGGTATGCTCCGAACTCGAGCCCACAAAAATGATTTCGGCGACTGGCGATCACGCCCCCGCGAAAACGCTCGCTGGCGTCGCGCCAGATTGGAACCGCTGGAAGAACGCGCCCTGCTCGCGGTCGTCAATTGGGATGGCGGCGGCGACGGCCTCGCCTGGCACGATGCGGCCAACTGGGTGGGCGACGTGCTCCCCGGCCCCGCCGACAGTGCCGTCATCTCAGGCACTGGCAGCGCGATCTCCTTCAGCGCCGCCGCCGGCACCCAGTCGGTCCAGAGTGTCGTCAGCAGCCGTGCGTTGAACATCACTGGCGGCGCGCTCGATGCCACCGGCACCGTGCAAATCAACAACACGTTCACGCTCTCGGGCACGGGTCGGATTGCCAATGCCACCGTGGTGCAGGGATCCGGCGGCGGCGCGGCCGGTTTGGTCGCCAGCGGCGGCACCTTGGATCACCTCCGTATTCAATCGGGCAGCGTCTCGTCGACCAACGGGCCGGTTACCGTGATCAACGGGCTGATCGTCGACGGCACACTGTCGGTCAGTAGCTCGACACTCACCTTCTCGGGCTCGCAATCGCTCAGCGGCACCGGCATGCTGACACTGGCGGGCGGCAACGCGCTGGTCCAAGGGGGCGGAACTGCCGCCACCGCTGCCACGCTGACCACGATCCTCGGCGTGACGGTGAACAACACGCAGAACGCCTCGTTTGGCGTGGCCTATGCGGATTACGACCGCATCGCCAACTTCGGAAAGTTCCTGGCCAATACTTCGGCCAAGACGCTGACCGTGACCTTGGCCGAGAACTGGGGCACCGTCGGCACCTATACCGCCGTGGCCGGCAATCTGAACCTGCAGTTCGCCTCGGGGTTCGTGAATCGCGGAACAATCGACACCCGCGCCGGCACCGTCACCGTGGGCTACCAGTCGACCGCCAGTAGCTGGAGCAGCACCGGCTCGCTGTATCAGAACGGCGGAACGCTGAAACTAGGGGGCGTCTTCACACAGGCGGGCTTGGGCTCGATCTCACGCAACAGCGGTACGCTGCAAATCGCCGGCACA
>CAYSXM010000023.1:0-15164 GCA_964434905.1 uncultured Pirellulales bacterium
CGGGCACGAGCGCGTTTTCAGCCGCGCTCGCCGCGGCGGCGGGCTAGCAGCAAGTCGAAAGCTTCAACGGGCAGGCTAGGGCGTCGTGGGCCTCTCGGCACCCGACTTTGCACCGGCCGGTTTATCTGACCCGGGTTTTTCGCTGCCAGGTTTGTCCGCGGGTTTCTCGGTGCCGGGCTTCTCCGCGCCCGGTTTGGTGGTCGCGGGTTTGGCAGCCGCAGGTTTCTCGGTGGGGTTCTGCGCGGCCACGCGCCGCGCCAGCTTGGGAAACAGCGCCAAGGCGTTGTCGCGGAGCACCTGGCGCCCGATGCGTGCGGCGTGCTCCTCGCGTAGTTCGCCCCGCTCGACTTTTTCGGCCAGCGCCTCGGCCAGGCATTGGCGGGTCCATTCCGTGGCGGCATAGATGCCCTCGGCCTGGACCGTATCGGCGCCCCACAGGATGCGGGTCGAGGGCATGACTTCGAGCCATTCTTGATAGGCGCGTTTGGCCATGGTGTAGCTCAGCATCGGGAGCCAGACCGAGTCGAGCCAGACGTTGCTGAACTTCATGGCGATCACGCCCGACTCGCCCACCCAGGGAAAGCCGCCGTGGAACAGGATGAACTTGGTCTTGGGATTGGCCTCGATCAGGTCGACCAGCAGCATCGGGTTCGAGCCTTGAATGCGGGCTTGCCCGGTGTGAATTTGGAAAGGTAACTCATACCGCGCGCTCATTTCGGTGATGTGCCAGAACAGGAAATCCTCGAAGTCGCGTTGTTCTTCCGCGGTGACCTCGCCGGGGGGCCGACCAAAGGCCAGCGCGGCACGCTCCTTGGGCACGCGGGCAAATTCCAGCGTGCGCTGATAGGCCAAAGTCGACTTCAAGCACGCGGTATCGGCGGCCACCGCGGCCGTAAAGATGTGTTCCAACTCGGCCAGATAGTCGTCGAACGTGGCAATGGTTCGTCCGGCACGCGTGGCGAATTCGTAGGGGCTATCGAGCGGGTTGGCGAACCGCGTGGGATGCGACCCCTCGACCAGCAATGTGACGTTGAGCACCGGCACGGAGAACGCATAGGCGCGCTCGAATTGCAACCGCGCCCAGTAGGGGTCGATGAACATCAGCTCGATGTTGGCCCGCTTGGTAATTACCTCGAGCAACCAGCGGTCGTCGCGATAGTTAGCGAAAATCCGCGAATTCAAGTCGCGCGCTTGGTCGGTGGTGATCGTGTCGAAATCGACGCCGTACAAATCGCGAAAGGCGGGCAACAAATAGCGATAGAAACTGGTGGCCCGGGCATCGATGAAATTCTGTTCGGCGTCGACCCACCAGGCATCGAACCCCTGGCCGGCAGGCCAGCGTGCCAGGGGATTCAGGCCGGGGTAGTAACTGCCGCGCCAGATGCTGTGCAGGGTCATGCCGTGCCCTTGGTCGGTGTCGTCTTGCTCCGGCAAGCGGTCGAAGGGCTGCAAATGGTCGTGGGTGTCGATGGCGCGCACAACATCGAGCCCGGACTTCAAGCGACGGTAGGTCTCGCTGGCCTTGATATCGGCCGCGACCACTGGCGGCGTGGCGAACACCATCAGCAGCACCGCCAGCGCCGGCGGTAGTAAGTGCGACATGACAAATTCTCCTGCTACAAGTCGGAGCGACTACTCTGTGGGGAGAGTGTACCGCAGCGCAAGGTGGCGGGCGCAGTCGCACGCCAGGCGCAAGCATTCAGGGGGGCGGCGTCCGGTGTCGCCAGGTCGCGCAGGCGAATCGAATTCTTCAATAGGCTGCTGGCGTGACTTCCAACGAGAATGGCTGCAATGCACGGGGCGTGATCTCCACGCCCTCCTCCCAGACCTCCATGCTCGTGTCGAGCGGTACCTGGGTGAACACCTGCTGCTGTCCGCTGGCGGGCCAAGTGACTTCCAGCCGCGTGATCGCTCGGGCATCGCCCAGCCCGATTTCGAGTCTACTCGGCGAACTTCCAAAGCTGGAGATTGCTCCGGCGGCGCGATGGATGGATCGCGGTCCGGCGGGGGTTTCCAGGTCGACACGCACCCGGGCTCCGATGGCGCTGGCATTCGAGCGGCTGCCATGCAGTTTCAGGTACAGATAGTGCCCCCCCCCGCCCGGGTTGAGAAACAACGATTTCGTGAAGCGGTCGGCGGGGAAGAATCCTCCGAGATCGGCAAAGATGTCCTGGTCGCCGTCGTTATCGAAATCGGCGAAGGCAATGCCGTGGCCTTTTTGCAAGTGGCCAAACCGTCCGGCGGCACTGACATCGCGAAAGGCTCGGCCCGCGTCGTTGCGCAGCATGACATTGGGCACCAGCATCTCAAACGCGGGTGCCCCGGTGCCAAGATACACGTCGAGCCAGCCATCGTGATCCAGATCGCCGAAGCTGGCCCCCATGGTGAGCCATGCACGATCGCAACCCAACTCGGCGGTGGCATCGCGAAATGTACCCCCTTCGTTGTGGTACACGCGCGACGACTCGCTGGGCGGCACCGCCTGATGCAATCCCCGGGCGAAGCTGCCCAAGTCCACGACGTTCGACGCCACCCACAGGTCGAGCCAACCGTCGTTGTCATAGTCGAAAAACCAGCAGGCGAACCCGGCGGGCGGGCCCGGGACACCTGCCGCCGCGGTGGCATCTTCGAAGTGCCCTGCGCCGCGATTGCGGAACAGCCGGCACGTGCCTTGTCCACGATTCCACAAGCTGAAGGTCGAAACGAACAGATCGAGCAGACCATCGTTGTCGAAGTCGCCAGCGCAGGCCCCCTTGCACCAGGCCTCGACATCGATGCCGCATTCCCGCGCGCACTCGCGAAACGTGCCATCGCCGTTGTTGCGATAGAACTGCGACGGAAAGCGCGCATCGCGCAGCAGCCAAGCGAGCGTGTCATCGGACAGGCCGCGGAGGAACCAGCTTTCGGCGGCGGCCAAGCGGGTGACCACCGACTGCGATTCGTTGCCGACGAACAAGTCTAAATCGCCGTCGTTGTCGAAGTCTCCCCAGACCGCGGTTTGGGTGGGCAGGGCCGGTTCGGCCAGTCCGGCGGCGCGGGTGACATCGGTGAAGCGTCCTGCCCCGTCGTTGCGCAGCAACGAGTTGCGAATCAGGCCGTAGTTCAGTAGCCACGCGCCGCGCAGCACGAGCACATCGGTGTCGCCGTCGTTGTCGTAGTCGGCCGGCACGCAGTGCAGGCCACCGCCCTGATGGTCGAGCCCCGCGTTCGCCGCGGCCAGGTACTTGCCCGTCGCGTCGTAACGCAGTAGCTGGGCCGGTTCGTCATAATCGATCGAAACCGTGAACAGGTCGAGCCGGCCGTCGTTGTCATAGTCGTCGACCGCCACACTGCCGGCGCGCGCCAACCGACCCAAGCCCCGCTGGCCGGCCACATCGGGGAAGACCGGGCAGGGTGCCTCGGGGGCAAAGCGCTCGGGCGCCAGGCGATAGGGCTCTGGCACCGCCAGAGGGTATTCCCCCAACGTCATGGTCACCACGTTCAACAACCAGCCTAGCTGGGGTGCATCTTGCCGACGCAGGGCCAGCAGGTCGATCAGGTCTTGGCGCGCTTTGGTAGCCGCCTCGCGCCGCAGGTGGCGTCCGCCGCGCTCGATGGGAAACAAACAGCTTTGCGCGCAGTGCAAGCCCACGCAATTCTGTTGTTCGGCCTGCCGCAAGTGAACCAGCACACTGGTCCAGAGCAGGTCGGCGCGGACCGCATCGGGCAGCCGGGCGTGATCCGCTAGCCGTCGGGCTTCCGCGATGCTGTGGCTGGCGCGATCCACCTCGGCCCAGCGGACTTGCTCCCAGGCCTGATGTTGCAGTTGCCGCACTCGATTCGCGCTGGAACCTGCCTGCCAGGGCAGCAGCGACCTCCGCGCGCGAGGCAGGTCGCGGCCGAAGAATTCGCTGCGCGAATCGGCCAGGCGGCGCCCAACTTCGGCAAACTCTTGCTCGGCGGGCAGGTTGGGAAATGCCAGCCGGACGGGTTGCATGGCGAGTCGGGCGTGGACCACGATGGCCAGTGTGCGGCCGAAAACCAACGCCAACACAACACCCAGCGCCAACATCAGCCCGACGCGTCGCCCGCGACGTGACCACCGGGCAGGGAAGCCAGCGGGCCTCGACCGAGAGGGGGTATCGCAGGGCACTTCAGCATCGGAATGCACGGAACACGTTCCAGCGGGGGTTCAGCCCGACTTATTCCAGAGCCTTCTGCCGTGGAGCCGAAAGTGGCGCGTCGGCTGTGGCCCACCCCGATGGCCCCTGACTGACCTATTCACCGATACGCCCCAGCGCGCTGTCAAAGCCAGTGGAACCCGATCACGGTGTTTCTGGCCGCCACCACACCTGCAATTTTTCGCCACGAAGTTCCTGAACCGTCACCCGAACAATCAAGGGTTCAATGGAGAGCGTGACGCCCGATTATCGGCCCTGGCCCACGGCGCCACAAGGCGGCGGCGCGTAGAGAAGCTGGCACCGGGTGGAGATTGCCAAGCCGGTCTCGCGGCCGTACGATCGCCGTGCGGCTTGGCGCCCGGAGCTTAGAATCCGGGTGGTTAACGATCCCGCCGGTCTTCCGATCTTCCTCCGTTCAGGTGCAGGTCAGTCCATGTCGAATGTCAGAGCGCGTTTCGATTTGTCGAACAAGGTGGCGTTGGTAACCGGGGCCAGCAAGGGCATTGGCGAGGCGATTGCCCGAGGGCTAGCCGAATTTGGCGCGCGGGTAGTGGTGAGCAGCCGCAAACAAGAAGCGGTCGAGGCGGTGGCGCAGTCGATCCGCGCGGCGGGTGGCGAGGCCGCGGCGGTGGCCGCGCACGTGGGCGATTTGGAGCAAGCCCGGCGGCTGGTCGACCGCACGATCGAGTTGTTTGGGGGGGTCGATATCGTGGTGAACAACGCCGCCACGAACCCCAAGTTCGGTGCCGTGCTCGACACCGATGACACGATATTCGACAAGATCATGTCGGTCAACGTGAAGGGGCCGTTGGAAATCGCCAAGCGAGCCTTTGCCAGCATGGAACAGCGCGGCGGCGGTTCGATCATCAATATTTCGAGCGTGGGGGGCATCAGCCCCGAGCCGATGCTGGGGCTGTACAGCGTGAGCAAGGCCGCGCTGGTCAGTCTGACCAAGGTGCTGGCCAAGGAATGGGGACCGGCCAAGGTGCGGGTCAACGTGATTTGTCCGGGTCTGGTTCAGACCAAGTTCAGCGCGGCATTGTGGTCTAGCGACGACATCCTCCAACAATTCCTGGGGCATGTGCCGTTGGGGCGCATCGCGGTACCCGACGAGATTGCACCGATGGCGGTGTTCTTGGCCAGCGAGGCGGCCGCGTATTGCACCGGGGGCGTGTACGTGGTCGACGGGGGACACACCGTGTAGCGGCGCAGCGCGCCGAGGCCTGCGGTTCCTTACCGCCGAACGAGCGGCGCCAACAGCGGGTCGAGCATTTCGGCAGCCCAATCGGTCAGCATGGCGTAGCCCGCCAGTCCGGCCACAAAAAAGGCCACGCTGGCCACGGCGATCCAATCAATCGGCGTCAACTGCGGGCGGCCTTGGCGGAACGATTGCCGTCGCTGTTCGGCAGGCAAGCAGTGCCAGGCGCGCCATAGGCACAGCACCCCCAAGCAGGCGGTGATAGCCCAAACCGTGCCGGCTAGCAGCGTGCCCATCGCGGCCTCGTGGCTCGAACAGCGTTCGAAGAATCAACAGCGGAGATCTCAGCCCGACTTACTTCCAGAGCGTTCGGTGGGGGAACCGCAGGGGTCGCGTCTGCAGCCGATTCCGGCCGGCACGAGAAACCGGGTGGGGCATGACGCCCGTGAACATGGCGGTAAGTATGGCGATTCGGCGGCACTGGGGCAACGGTGCCGTGGGCGAAGGTCGTGTACGAAATCGCGGGGTTGTTTTTGGCCGCGCTTCCAGCACAGAATGGGCCAGCCGCGCACCCTGGGGCGCGGCGGCGCGCCGCGCTGGGTTGCGTGGCGATGGAACGCGAGAAGGACGACTTCGATGGCCGATTTCATGTTTGGGTTGAACACCAGCACAATCCAACCAGCGGGGTTGTTGGACAAGATTCGCATTGCCGGCGAGGCGGGCTACGACGCGATCGAGCTGTGGATCAACGATGTGGAAGAGTTCGTGGCGGGGGGAAGGCCGCTGGGCGACGTGGCCAAGGCGCTCGACGACCAGCGCTTGAAACGCCCCAGCATGATTTCGCTGCGTGATTGGTGCGTGGCCGACGACGCCAAGTTCCAGGAGGCCCTGGAGGTCGCCAGGCGGCGATTGGAAATGGCCGCGCGGCTGGGCGTGGAGCGGATTGTGGCGGGTCCGCCACGCGAAGAGGTGCCGTTGGACATGGCGAGCCGGAGGTATGCCCAGTTGCTGGAAACCAGCCTGGAGTTCGGTGTCCCGGCGTCGGTCGAGTTCCTGGGGTTTGTTCAGGGGATCAACACCTTGGAAGATGCCTGGGCAGTGTGTGGCGGAGCCGGGCGCGCCGAGGGGACGATCACGCCGGATGCGTGGCATATGTTTCGCGGCGCGTCGAACATGGAATTGTTGGCCGAGATTCCCGCGGAGCACATTTCGTGTTTCCATTGGAACGACGCGCCCGCCATGCCGCCGCGCGAGGAACAGAACGATTCGCACCGGGTGTATCCGGGCGATGGTATCATGCGGTTGCGGCATCTGGCCGACACCCTGCGCCAGATTGGGTTTCGTGGTACGCTGTCGCTCGAGTTGTTCAATCGGGATTATTGGTCGCAAGATCCGCTGGAAGTCGCCCGGCGCGGGCTGGAAAAGATGCAGGCCAGCGTAGGTTAGCGCCGTTGTTTTCCGTTCTCCCGGTGTAGGCCGGGTGCCCCTTTCCGATTTCCGCGTGGTTGTTTTCCGGCATGGCGGTCGCCCTGGTCGAAACCGAATCGCTGACCAAGCGTTACGACCGCTTCACGGCGCTCGACGCCTGTACGCTGAGCGTGCAGCCAGGCGAAATCTTCGGCTTGTTGGGGCCTAACGGGTCGGGCAAGACCACGCTGATTCGGTTGTTGCTGGGCTTCCTGCGCCCCACGGCGGGTAGGAGCCGGATCGGGGGCTTAGACTGTTTTCGGGACTCCGTGAACGTGCATCGCCAGGTGGCCTATATGCCGGGCGAGGCCCGCTTGTTTCGCACCATGCGCGGCCGGCAAGTGCTCGATTTTTTTGCCCTGGCCCGACCGGGCGGCGACCCAGGGCGCGCGCGGCGCCTGGCCGAGCGGCTCGATGTGGACCTGTCGCGGCAGGTGGCTTATTGCTCGACGGGCATGCGTCAGAAGTTGGCGCTGGTGGCCGCGTTGGCGGCTGACACGCCGCTGTTGTTGCTGGACGAGCCGACCTCGAACCTCGACCCCTCGGTGCGCCGCGAGGTAACCGCGCTGGTGGGTGAAGCACGCGACGCCGGACGCACGGTAATCTTTTCCTCGCACGTGTTGTCGGAGGTGGAAGACGTTTGTGATCGGGTAGCGATTTTGCGGTCGGGCCGCCTGGTGCATCTGCAAACTCTGGGCAGCGTGCTGCGGCAGCATCGCATTCGCGCGCGGCTGACGGGCTTGTTGCCGCCGCCCCCTGCGGCTCTGGCCGAAGGGCTGACGATCGAACAGGGACCGGATGGACAAGCAACCATCACCACGCCGGGCGAGTTGTCGCGGCTGCTGGGCTGGTTAGCCCAATGCCCGCTCGAGGAAGTGCGCATTGAACCGGTGGGATTGCGGGCGATTTACGATCGATTCCACGCGGCCGAAACCGGCTAGCCCGCGCGCCCCCACGGGTGTGCTGCAATGCCCAACGACCCGGAGACAAATCAGCATGTGGCAGCGAGCTGTCTGGAACAAGGCGGTGCATGAAGCGCGGCTATTGGGGGCTGCCTGTGTCACGCTGATGCTGGTATTCAACTGGCTGTATGTATGGGTTTCCAGCCAGGTCAAGCTGGGCGCGATGGAGGATTTTATCCGCTCGCTCCCCCCGGGTTTTCAAAATCTGTTCGGCATTCCGGTGAGCGACGTGGCCAGTGTGGAAGGGCGCATCGCGGTGGGGTATGTCGACCCGGTGGTGCTGATTGCCACGGGCGTGTGGGCGATTGCCCGCGGATCGGACGTGGTCAGCGGGGAGTTGAATCGTGGCACAATGGAAATGTTGCTGGCGCAACCGGTGCGGCGGATCACGGTGCTGGTTACGCACACCACGGTGACGCTGCTGGGGGCGGCGGCGATCGCGGCGGCGGCGTTTGTCGGCACCTGGTTGGGGCTGCTGACGGTCGATCTGGGTCAAACCGTGCCGATTCAGTTGTTTGTGGCGCCGGTGTTGAATGTGTTTGCCATGACGGCCTATGTAGCGGCGATTAGCGCACTGGCCAGTGCCTGTGACCAGTATCGCTGGCGCACGATTGGCATTGTGGGAAGTTACTATGTGCTGTCGATGATTACCGAGGTGCTGGGCCGAATGGTGCCGGCGCTCGACTGGCTGCGGTGGTTTACATTTCTGGCGGCGTTCGAGCCGCAGCGCATGGTGACGGAACCGGAATTGGCCTGGCAGGCATCGTGGCAATACGATGGGTTGCTGTTGGGGTTGGCGGCCGCGGCCTATGTGGCGGCGGCCGTGGTGTTTTGTCGGCGCGACTTGCCGGCGCCGTTGTAGCGACCGCGAGGGCCAGGGAATGAACGCGACGGACGAGCCGCCGGTGGTGACACGCATCGTGCAGGTGCCGGGCGGGAGTGTGTTTGAAATCGCGCTGAATCGGCCCGCGGTGCACAACGCGGTCGACGGGGCCAGCGCAGCGCTTTTGCGAGCCGCGTGGCAGCGATTTCACGACGACCCCGAGCTGGTGGTGGCGCTGCTGCACGGCCAGGGTGACAAGGCGTTTTGCGCCGGTGCCGATTTGGCCGGCCTGGCAGGCTTGGCCAGTTTCGGCGACGCACAGGGGGCCGAACTGGAACGCCGCATCGAACACCAGGCGCGGTACGACACGGGGCCCATGGGGGGCACGCGCATCGTGCAAACCAAACCGGTGATCACGGTCAGCCAGGGGTTCACCTATGCCGGCGGCCTCGAGCTGTTCTGCCACGGACACATTCGCTTGGCGGAACCGGGGGCGACGTTTTCGGTCGCCTGTCGCCGGTGGGGCGTGCCGCTGGTCGACGGGGGCACGGTGTACCTGCCTCGCCTGTTGGCTTGGGGCGCGGCGCTCCCGTTAATCATTACTGGCCAGCGCATCGACGCACAGCGCGCCCATCAGCTAGGTTTGGTGTGGGAACTGGTGCCGACGGGGCAGGGTTTGGTCCGGGCGCGCGACTATGCGCGGCAGATTTGCGCTCAGCCTCGCGATGCACTACTAGCCGACTTGACCTCGGCGGTGCGCGGCGCGCACCTGCCGCTGGAAGCCGCGCTGGAACTCGAAGCACGCAATCTGCATCCAGTGGCCACCAGTGCGAGCATGCAGGCGGGCGTCGAGCGATTCTTGCGCGGCGAGCGATTTTGGTTCGAATAGGGGCGTCGTTTCGTATTTCAGGCCGTGGCCTGACATACAAGACGACTCGTGTGGCAAGCCGGCAAATCAACCGCACCCCGCGGTCCCCCGCGCGTCGACCACCACGCGTGCCGCCAGCACATGCTCGACGATGGAACGCATGTGTTCCGGCTCGGCAAACGGCGAGAGCACGTACGACTTGAGCGCCGTGATTGGCTCGCCCGTCGATCCGCCCGGGCAATAGTCCGTAAGCGACAGCGCCACGCCGCGCCCCGCCAACGCCTCGGCATGTATCTGCTCGAACACCTGGCGGTTGTATTCGTTGTGCGCCACCAGCGCCGCGTGATAGCTGGGATCGTGTAACTCTCGCTGTTTGATCGAAAACGTGTCGCTACCCGCCGGATAGGCCCGGAACAGCGTCACCGGACCGACATTGTCGCGGTTCAGAACGCTCAGTTCGGGGTGGGCCTCGATCGCTTCGCGCAGGTGCTCGGCCAGCTCGACCGCGTGCCCCAGCAGCACGCGCAACCCGTTCTTGCCCAGATACAGCAAACTGGCCAGCGCCGCCAACGGCCCCGCGCCGCTGCGCGTGGTTTCCAACGTGTAGATGCCCGGGTGGTACTCGCCCGTGCGATACAGATAAGGCATCTGCGCGCGCCCCCGGGCGATGCGGTCCAGGTCGCCGCCGTTGCGAAACAAAACCAGCGACGACACGTAAGGGCACCAGGCGGTTTTATGAAAGTCGATGCCGATCGAATCGGCCGCGGCCAACTGGCTTATCCGGTGCCGGGCCAGGGCCAAGGCACGCACCGTGCGGCCGCGAAACCCCAGCGGATTCACCGCGAAGTCGTAGTCGTTGAACACGCTCCAGGCCCAGCCGATGACTGCATCGGCGTGTACGTGCGGACGATAGTCCAGGCCCAGCTCGACCACCAACCGATCGCGCAAGGCCACCACGCCGGCCACGTCGTCCAGCCCGAATGCGTCGGTCGTGCCCACCGTGGCCACCAAACCTGCCAGGCGTTGGCCGCGCGCGATCGCGTCGCGCGCGGCATGTTCCAAGGCCGCCAGGTCGATCGAATTATCTTCCAAGCTGGGCGCGCGTAGCAGCCGGTCTTGGCCGATGCCCAACCAGGCGGCCGCCGTCAGGCACGCGTAATGGCATTGCTCCGAGGCCAGCACCACCACCTCGTGGCGTAGGCCGGCGCGGGCGCTGCCAGGGCAGGCCTTTTCCAGCCCCACCTTCAGCCCGTAGAGCAGCGCCCCGGTGCCGCCAAAGGTGAACACCCCGCGCGCGCGCGCCGCGTCGAAGCCCACCAGGTCGGCCGCCATGGCCGCCACGCGCACTTCGGTTTCCGCCGGGCGCAGGCCGCCTTCCTCGCTGCACAGGTTGGGGTTATAGGTCGACGGTAACAGCACGCCGATAATGCTGGCGATGGTCGGTCCCGGCACCACATTCACCTGGCACCGCGGATGGCTCCACTGAAACATGCCCGTCAGCGTGTCGACCAAGCGCGGAATCACTCCCTCGAGCGGTTGCCCCGTATCGGCCAGCCGCTCGGCGCGCGCTGCTTCCCACCGCGGCTCGACCGGCGAACCCAACAGCGGCGCTTGCGATTTCAAGCTGTCGATCTGGTCCAACGCCCGAGAAATCGAATACACGAAATAGGCATCGTGAACCGGATCGGAAACGGGCTGTGGAAAACCCAGCCGCAGCGCCGAGAGCAGATCGCGATAGTCTGGCACGCCGCATTATCTCCCGGGTCCGTGAGGCACTCGTGGCGGTCAGCTCGACGGCGATGCTTGGGCCAACAAGGCCGCGTAGCGGCGCTGCATCTCCTCGCTGGATACATCCTCAATATGGCTCGCCAACAGCCAGCAATGGCCAAACGGGTCTTCCAACCGACCCGACCGATCGCCATAGAACTGGTTGGCCAGCGGACTAACGGCCCGGGCCCCTGCGGCGACCGCCCGGGCATACACGGCGTCGACATCCTCGACGTACAGGTGCAGCCGGACCGGCGAGCCACCGAACTTGCGGGGCCCAAAAATGCCGAACTCGGGGTGCTCTTCGGCCAACATCAAAATTGTGTCGCCAATGCGCACCTCGGCATGGCCCACGCGCCCCTGGTCGTCGACCAAACGGAAAATTTCCTGCGCGCCAAACGCGCGCTCATAAAACGCCATCGCCTCGGCGGCACCCCGCACCGTTAGATAAGCATTGAGCGCGTGGAAACCGGGGGGAATTGTCGGTACCTGGCCCGCCATGTTCGGTGCTCCCTAAACCCAAATTATTCATGAGCCTTCTGCTGCGGAAGCGAACGTGCCGCGTCTGCTGTGTCAAACCGCGATCGGCCCTGACTCACGTATTCACCAATACGCCTCAGAGCACTGGCAAAGCCAGTGGCACCTGATCTCGGTTTTCCTTGCAGCCACAACACCTTCGATTCCTCGCGACGAAGTTCATGAATAATCCGGGTTGAATCTGCGAAGTGAGGACGTACGCGGGGGAACGTTCGATTTTCACTGGGTCGTGCGACCGCTCGCGGGGGCGCGCTACACCGTGGCCCGCCGTGTTCAGTCCAGCTTGAACACGGCCCGCGCGTTGTCAGACAGGAACTTGCGTTCAATCTCCGGAGGTAACCCCAATGCCCGGGCTTGCTCGGCGCATTTCTCCAGCCGTAGCATCGGAAAGTTCGTGGCGAACAACACCTTCTCGCGGCCATAGGTGCACAGGAAATGCACCAGCGGCGGAGGGTAGTATCGCGGCAGCCAGGCCGAGGTGTCGATGAACACGTTGGCGTGTTTCCAGGCCAGCGCAATCATCTCGTCGGTCCAGGGATAGCCCACGTGCCCCCCCACGATGGTCAGTTCGGGAAAGGTCAGCGCGACCTCGTCGATGTACGGAATCGGCCGCCC
Source organism: uncultured Pirellulales bacterium (assembly GCA_964434905.1). Taxonomy (GTDB): domain Bacteria; phylum Planctomycetota; class Planctomycetia; order Pirellulales; family CAYNRE01; genus CAYSXM01. Next base: position 12,398 of record CAYSXM010000023.1, read on the forward strand.
CGGCTCCGAGGGAAACAGCGGGCCCGTGTGGCCCACCTGGGTGCAGAACGGAATGCCCAACTCGATGCATTTCACGTACAGCGGATAGTACAGCTTGTCGTTCGGGGGGCGATTCCACAGCCAAGGCAACAGCCGCAGCGCCTTGAAACCCAGCTCGCGCACCGCGCGATCCAGCTCGTGCACCGCGCGCAGCGGATGTTCCAAATCGACACACGCCACGCCCACGAACCGGTCGGGGTGTTTTCGCACGAACACCGCCACGTCGTCGTTGGAAAACACCCAGCCACCCGGGCGATGCCAGGCGGTGAGCAGCACGCGCTCGATGCCGGCCTCGTCCATTTGTGCCACCATCTGGTCGGGATCGACACCCCGCTCCAGCAGGTCGGCGGTGCCCGACTGGCGAAACAGCCGGCCGACCTCGGGCAGCTTGTCGAACATGCCGGCCACGGCCGGTTGTGCCCAGGCGTCGATGGCCGGAGTGCGGGGCGCCATAAATCGAGTCCTTGCCAAAAAACCTGCGCGGTGATCGGCGCGGCGACCGCACACCTGGCTGCGCCACTCTATCCCACGCTCTCCGACACCGTGTCGCCCCGCAACCGGCACCAACCGGCTGCCGCCAACGTACAGATCGCCGGCTCGATCGGCAAACGAAACCGGTGACGTCCCACCGGTCCCCCGGACAGAACCAGCAGATAGCCGACCGTTAGCAACACGCACACCGCGGTCGGGCGGCGCCAGGGGACCACCATCAGCCCGATCGCCGCGCTGGCCAACCACAGCACCACCACCCCCTCGAGCGCCAACCAGGTAGCGACCATGGTGGGCTTGGTGCGGCAGGCACGCGCCAACCGCCGCCAGGGCTGGCTGCGCGCAATGGCCCGCTCGTCGGCCTGGGCCACCGGCGCCCGGCCCACGAAATCGAGCACCGCTTGCGTGCCGTTATCGCACAGCGTGGCGCCCATGCCGGTGACCAACAACCGCAACCACACACCAGGGTGTTCGGCAATGGTGGCGCGCGCCGCGCGCCCCATGGACGCCAGCACGCGCCCCTGGGACCAGTCGCGCTCGTGAGGGCGCTGGCGAAAATAGGCCTCGAAATCCATCTGGTCGACCAGTTGAATCTCGCGGCCCGCCACCCGTGCATCGACCGCCGCGGCGTGCAGAAAATACAGGTCCAGGTCCGATACCCCGGCAAATCCGCCGTAGTCCGCCACGCGCAGGTTGCGCCCTTGCCAGGCCACGAGCGGAACCAGCGACACCACCAGAAACAGCGCCGCCCGGCCGACGCTGCCGCGCCACGTGTGGCCGCCGCGACGAGCCGACCAACCGACCCAGATGGCCCAGGGCCACGGCAGGAAATAGGCGATCGGCCGCAAAAAAGCCGCGGCCGCCGTGAGCAGCGCCGCCAGTGCCACGCCGCGCGCGCTCGAGCGGGCAGCCGTTCTTTGAAGTTGCCACAGCGCCGCCAACAGCGCCGTGGTAAACCACACGTCGCTCAGCACCTTGCCACAATACAGCACGCTGATCGGTTCGATCGCCAGCAACCACGCGCCGCGGCGCACCACCGTGGCCGATAGCCCCCAGGCTACCGCCACGCGTGCCGCTAGTGCCACGCATAGGGCACCTGCCACGGCCTGCGACAGAATGACCCACGGTGTGACCCAGCCCAGCGCGACCCCCGGCACCAGCAGCACGGCATAGCCCGGCGTGCGAATGATTTCCGGCAGGCCCCCGCGTGAAAAACCGCCGCTGGCACACAGCGATTGTGCGTTTTCGAGATAGGTGGCCGAGTCGGGCTCGTAAAACAACGGCCCCGCCGGCGCGATCGCCAGCGCCACCACTGGAACCAAGAGTCGCAGCACGAGCGCGCACAGCACGGGCGCCGCCGGTGGCCAAGCGGTGACCTGCAACGCGGCCGGCGCGCTGCTCGGCGTGCGGCCGGCGCTGTCGGAGTGCTGCGGGGTGTCGCGGGGCCGGGGGGCCATCAGGCGGTGGCTCCTGCCGGTCGGCGCTGCCACGCTGGGGTCACGGAACCAATGCCTGCCAGCAGACACACCATGGGCATCAGGGGATGTCGAAACCGCGCGGTGGTCATCGGCCCGCCCGAGGTCAAGAAAAAGTACGCCAACACCAGCAGCAGCAGCCACGCTTCGTCGGGCGCCAGGCGGCGCAGACGGAGCCAACCTCGCGCGGCAAACAGATAATAGCCGGCCAAAAGCAAACCCATCGCCACGTGCAGCAGGGCCAGGCCCGGCTCGTCGCGCACGAAATGCCACCAGGCCCCCCACAGACCCTGGTCGAGCGTGCGGGCCAACATGCCCAACGATTCGTTGGGCTGGAACAACCGCACCAATTCCATGGCTCCGGGGTCGAGCAGCAGCCGCGCCCAGCCGGCCAGATGGACGCCGAGCGCGGTCACCGGTGAGCGGCGCAGCACTTGCCAACCCTGACGGCTCATTTCCGCATAGATGTCTCCCGGGGTGGCACTCAACGCCAAGCGAGGGAATTGCGCACTTCGGCGATACGCGGCCTGTTGGGCGTCGAATGGCTTACCGCTGTCGGCCGCTTCTACCGCCGGAGCATAGTATTCAAACAGGTTCACCGCGCCGATCGCCGAGAACCCGCGAAAGCTTGCCACCTGCCAATTTCGCACCTGCCATGGCAACAAACATCCGGCCACGATCGCCCCGTACACCACGCCCCGCGCCACGGCCAGCGGCCACGCGCTGCCGCGCCGGTGTCGGCACAGCACCAGCGCCCCGGCCGT
>CAYSXM010000024.1:0-15059 GCA_964434905.1 uncultured Pirellulales bacterium
AGCCGTCGCAGTGCTTGACGATTTGCTTCGTGGGAAGCGCCGCAGATAAAATGGCTCAGGGCGTCTTCCCAACCGGCGACCGCGCGCAGCACGCGATCGAAGTCGTCGGCCGCGAATTCATCGTGATCGAGTCGCAGATTGAATGCGCTGCGATAAGGAAAGGGGAAAGCTCCCAGCCGCAGCCAAACACCGCCGGCCTGCTCGATCAGCGCTCGCAGCCGGCGCATGAGTTGCCGGCGCACCTCTCGCTTGTTAAAGCGCGAGACTTCCTCGCTCAATCGCCAACCGCCTAGTTGCCACTGGTGCCGCTGCGCATGGCGATCGACCAGCGCCAGAAAGGGATCGGGACCGGGGCCAGCACGCAGCGCAGCCACGTCGATGGCTCGCTGACCAGGCGCAAGGTCTGGCAAACCGGTGGCCAGCGAGTCGTATAGCACCCACCGTGCCTGGGGCGGTCCAGGCTGGTGCTCCACGGCGGGCACGCCTTCCTGTAGCAACGCCAAGGTCAGGCCAGGTGGCACCTTGGCCAGCACCAACGGCAGTAGTGAGAGGGGACGTTCGGCGTTCAAGCGGCGTCTCCCCACGAATGATTTGCAAATTGCGCGTCGTCGTCGCGCGCGGCGACGCACGCCGCGCCTGGCGCAGAGCCTGCACGGGGCAGGTGCGTCGTGAGTGATCGGTGCGCCTGCTGTGCTTGTCGCCAATAGCGTGCATGGCGTTCGGCCACCACCCAGGCAGACAGTCCGCTGAGCAAGCAAAATGTCCAGCCGGCTGGCCCATCGAGCAGGCCACGCTTCCAAATCAGTCGCCGAAAGCACTCTCTGGCTGGCGCCCAATAGCGCTCGCTCCGCCACGGCGGCCGATGTTGCTCGACACGCGCAGCCGCTGCCAGCGCGGTATAACGATTCATCTTGGTGAGAAACGCCCAGGCGTCGGGCAGGGTGACGTGTTCCAGCCCGCTGTCCAAACTGGCCACTTTTCCTCGCACCGACAACGCCTCGTGGACCTGCCCCACCCAGCAGGCGCTGTCACGGCAAAACAATCGAATGGGCCGGTCGTCCTGCGTACCGCTGTAGCGAAACGAGCGCCCCAGAATCGTGCTGCGAATCGGCACTCGAAAGGCGGCCGCGCGATCGAGTGCGATCGCCGTACGCACACAGGCGGCAAAATGCGGTGTGGGGCGTTCGTCGGCATCGATCGATAAGATCCACTGACAATCGGCCGCCAGACGTGCCCGGTTGCGCTGCGATGCAAAATCGTCGAAGGGATGTTCGATTACTCGGGCACCGTGGCGCCGCGCGATGGCCACCGTGGCATCGGTCGATCCGCCGTCGACGATCACGACCTGGTCGGCCCAGGCCAACCGGGGTAGCAGTTGTTCCAGGTGATGGGCCTCGTCTCGCACAATCAGCGCCGCGCACACCGACAGACGTTTCGCGGCTGGCCGATGCGAGCTTTCGGCACGTGGCGTGGTCATCGTGTGGCTCCGACGAGACGCCGAGGTACCCAGGTCCAACGTGCGACCATGCGCAATGCGTAATAGGCGCCCAGGGCCGCCAGTTCCGCGCGGAACCAGCCCGTCGCTAGCGCCAAGGCGAGCAAATGCGTTCGCACATCGGCGTTGGCGGGCCAATGGATCCACCGCGCCCCGTGGCGCGTGCCTGTTGCTTCGGTTGCCAGCGCCGATGTCGAACTCCACGATTGTTCGGTGTGCAATCCATACATGAACAGGTACTTGGCACCAACGAACCACGCTGCCCAAAGCCAGCCCGCGGCCCCGCCGCGGTCTAGCGCTGCGGCCAAGGCTAGGTGCAAGCCGATATCCGCGCCCTCATCTAGGTTGGCGTCGATCCAAGCGCCAGCCGCCGACACGCGACGTTGCCGGCGCGCCAGAGGCCCATCGAGCCGATCGAAGAACCAATAGGCCAACACCAGCACCGCCGCCAAAGGACTGGCGTTCCCCCCCGCGTTCAACACGGCGCCGGCCGCCGCGGCGGCACAAGCGGCGCCGGCCAGCGAGGCATGCGCGGGGCGCAACCAGCTATCGGCCATGGTGTTGGCGGTCGCGACGGCTAGCGGACGCAAGTACCAGCGCGACAATGGGTAATTGACCGCCCGGCGTCGCTCCTCGGCCTGCCAGGAGACGCTCTCGGAACACTCCGACGAAGGTCCGCACACTCGGGCCCTGGGGGGCACGGTTTCCAAGGGATGGTCCGAAGCGGTGCGTGTCGAGATAGCGATCAATCGCGATTTCCTGAATGACGTGCGACTCGAGACGGGTGAAGTAGGTGGCCGTGGCCACCGACGTGCAACCGACACCATGGTGGCGGTTTGTTGTAAGACGATCTCCAGTTCGTTAGGCCGCCCGGCGCGCGATGCGACTCGGCCGGTCGTTGTTCTCGAGAACGATGGTCGATCCCGACAAAGTTACGCTGCGCGCGGTTGCCAAATTGGCCACCGCTTGCAACACGCGTGGTTGAAACGCCCGAACAAACCAGGCCAACGACCGGCCGGCGACCCGTGAACTCGTGCGGCGTCCGTCATCCTTTGACGAGTCCGAGGCAACTCCCACTGCACGAGAGGTTGTTTGCCCCAAACCCCTTACTGGTTTGGGGTCGTTCCGTGTCACCCAGCAAAGCTGGGTTGACGCTCTACTAGGCGCCTGCTGGCGGTGAATTGCTTGGGCGGCACGCCAGGCGCGCGCCATGGGCCACCGCGCTCGGCTTGGCACGCGCCATGCGAAGGCCACGTCGCGCACGGCGCGGGCCAAGCAGCCTGCTATCAACGCCATGCGCTGGGATACCGTCTGCGCGTGTCGCCACTGAAACAACAGCGTGTTTCGCAGCGCGAGGTGGTCGCACCCAGCGGTGCCGAACGTGGGGGCAAAACTCGCTTGTCCGCGGTGATAGGCCACCGCCTGGGGCACGTGCCACAGATTCCAGCCACGCTGCGCTGCGCGGAACGCCAGATCGAGGTCTTCGATTCGCCCTGGAAGATAGCGCGCGTCGAACCCGCCCAGTTCCAGGAATTTTTCACGGTCGACCATCAAGGCTGCTCCGGCCGAGGCGGTCAGGCCGCGGCAGGCAGCGCCGCGCAGGTGTTGCTCGAACACGCTGCTTGCGCTGATCAATCCGAACCGCCAACGGAGCGAGGTCTTTTGGCCGTCGTAGGTCAGGCCATCAAAACCCCAGCACAAGGGCGCAGCCGCGAAACAGGCCTCGGCATTTCGAACGCGATGAGCGGTGAATTCATCGGCCAGGGGATCCACGGCGTCGGCAGCGAGCAGTACGTCGTTGTTCAATAACAGCAGCAGATCGGCCGTAGAGCGGGCCGCCGCCAGGTTCAACGAACACAATCCACGGTTCGGTTGTGGGCACCAGTCGACCCCGGCAAAATGCTGGTCGACCAAGGCCTGCGAGCCGTCGCTCGACGCGTTGTCGACAACGACCACGCCGCAATCGTGACGCGAGCGCCGGGCCGCTGCCACGATCGACGGCAAGCACCGCGAAAGCAACGCGTGGCCGTTGTGGTTCAACACCAGCAGGTCGATGCGCAGCGGTTCCACGCGGCGAGATCCTTTTCGCCCTGGCGCCGCCGGATCCTCCGGCGCCGGCGCAGTCGGAATCGACTGCGCGCAGCGGGGCGCGGGGCGTAACATAGCGCCGCTGGCATCAGCGGTCAAGACAATCGTCGCCGGGCGCGCCGGATGATTGGGCAGACTGGGGTAATGGCTCGAGCACTTGCCACCAACCGTCAAGGTAGACAATGTCGCAGCCCGGTGGCGGCTGGTACCACTGTTTGAACGACCCCTCGACGCGACCCTCCCTTTGCGACCGTACCAACACCCCCACGGCCACGGCGGGTGCGATGAACGCCATGGCCGCGGCGTAACCGCGGGCCCAGATCAACTGCTGGTCTCCCGCCCACCAGGCGGCGAGCGCCAGCAGCGATAGCACATTCATGACCACGTGAGTTTCGCAGTTTTTTCGAGCCAACCATTTGCACAGCGCCCCAGCAGCCCAGCGTGGCGGTGCGGCCCGGGTGGGGCGTCCACCGCCGCCGCCAATGGCGCGCAGTTCGCCGAGCACGCGTTTTAATCGCTGCTCAAAGGCCTTGGTTCGTGCGTCGTGTTCCAAGCCCAATACCAAGGTGGCGCCGCCCCACAAGACACCAGCCCACCACCATGCATGTGACTGGCCGCCACGTCCTAGGCCCGCGGCAACCGCCAAGGGAATAAGCCAGTCGATGGTGTGGTGCATGAGATAGTCGAGCTGCACGCCATCGAGCGATTCGGTCTGGCGCCAGCGCGCCAACTGGCCATCGACATGGTCGCCCAAGTACCAGGCATGCAGCAGCACCGCCCCCAACAACCAGCCGCCCACGGTCCCGGAAGCCAATGCCGCGGCGGCACCAATGGCACACGACCAGGCCAAGAGCGTGGCCAGGTTCGCGCTGATGGGCCAAGGTAACAGCAGCCAGGTAATGCGCAGTGCCAAGGGCCGACTGACGCGCCGAGCGAGCCACGTTCCTAGCTCGCGGTGCCCTAGCTTTTGACATACGGCCGCCAACTCGGCCAGGTTGGGTCGTGTCATTCGGGTGAACCTCCTCGCCAGGCCGCAGACCAACCACCCTGTCGCCAGCCCCAGGCGACCACCGCCAACCAAGTTGCTACCACCCCCAGGCCACGACCGAGCACGCTGATCGCCGGCGACAGCCTAGGCCATTCGGCGCGTGCCAAGCACCACGCCAGGACCAAGGGCATGGCCGCGAGCAGCGAGGTCAGCATGTATCGCCGACGTTGGGACGACGTCAAATCTGGCCACACCGACACCCACACCATCGCCAACCAATAGCTCGCGTAGCTCGCCGATGTCGCCGTGGCCAGCGCCACGAGCCCTCCGCCGCGGGCCAGAACTGCACTATCGGCCGCGAGTGCCGCGGCCAGGCCCAGGGCCGCAAGCCAGACAGTTGTCTGTTGACGATCTACGGCCATTAGGAATTGATACAACGGCAGCGTCATCACCAGCGCCCAGATGCCAGGCAGCAGCGCGGTCAAGGCGGGCAAGCCCTCGCGGTAGGCGGGCAGCAGCCAGGCGGCCAAGGGGCTGCCCACGACCAAGGCCAGGCCAGCCGCCAGTGAAACCAGGGCGCCTTGTAGCTCGCTTGACCGCGCGGCCAGTTGAGCCACTTCGGCACGCTGACCAGTTCGACCGAAGTGGTGTGAGTACCGCGGAGCACCTGCCGTGGCCAAGGCGTTGCCCACGCCGTAAACCTGGGCGCTGAACATTAAGGCCAGCGAGTAGCACCCCAGGTGGTACTCGCGTTGACTCATCCAGCACAGAATCATCCACTTGTCGAGGCTGCGATACAGGCTGGTCAACAACCCCGCGGCCAGCATCGGCGCGCCGATTCGCATCAGCCGAGCTATTTCCTGGCGATCCCAGATCCACGACAAACGCTCGGCACCGCAGGCTTGCAAATAGGCCCAACTGGCCAAGAACACGATGGCGGTTGCCAGATAAACACCAGGCAAACCCCAGGCCCAGGCGAACCCGGCTGACGCCACCAGAGTGACCAGTGCCTCGCACAGCGTGAGGCGCGCCGTGACTGCGAATTGTTGTCGGCCGCGCAAGATGGTTACCAAATAGGTCACGTGCCTTTGCACCACCGCCAGCAGTCCCACGACCAACAAGCCCAGCCCCCAATCCGCGTCTCCGCGATACCACAGTGCGCAGCCCATGGCGGCCAGCACGGCGCCATAGGCCAGGCTGCCCAGTGTGTTGACGGCGAAACCCAGGTAGAGCCCCCGCCGCCCGGCCCCTTCGTCACCACGCCCTAGGGCCACGCAAAACTCGCGCACCGCACCTTTGCCGACGCCTAAATTGCTGTAGTTGGCATAGCTCAGAAACAGCTTTAGTCCTTGCCACAGCCCCATCTGGGCCGGGCTGAGCATGGCCCGCAAGCACAGACTGGTAGCCGCACCCAAACAATCGCTGACTATGCCGGTGCCGCTGACCCAAGCCGCATCGAACAGCCATCGGCGCCACACCGTGGCGTGCGCGATTGGCGGCGGTGGAGCGGAAATGGCCCCCCGCGAGGGCTGTTGTACCAGGTGCGCATCTCGAACGCCTGATACAGAGTAATGCGTTGGGTGCGTGGTGGAGTCCGCGGACTTCGGATCCGGCCAAACGGTTGCGTGGGTCATGTGCTGGTCTCCAGCACCTGGTGCTTCGCGCCGGCGGTTCGAATCGATCGACCAACATCGTTCGCTGCCGCAGTACCTGTTAGGCCAGCAACTGGCACGCGCCGGGGCACTGCCAGGTGTTCGAGCACCATAGCGACAATGGTTGCGGTGGCGCCCTCCGTGGGTTGTGCCAGGGCGTCAGTGGTTGCGGAATCCGCCGCGTGCTCGGGCAGGTTTTCCGTCGTGCGCAGCAATTGCACCAAGTCGGCAGCACTTCGCGCGGCGCCAACGAACCCCCACTCGGCGGCCGGAAGAATGTCTTCGGCGCCGGGGGGCAACAGTTGGATGACAGGCCAGCCGGCTGCGGCGGCATCGATACCAGCGCTCGACGCGCAGGCCACCACCATGCTGGCCTCGCAAAGGCTGCCGGCCAGATCGGCGTGGTCAGCCAGTCGAACGCGCCCGGCCGGCTGCGAGCACAATAGTTCGTCGAGTACCGGGTCGGAACCGCTGCGGGGATGGGTGCGAATGACCAACTCGGCGTTTTCCCAAGCTTGCACCGCGCGGCAGGCCGACTGCAACAGCTCGCGATAGCTGGCGGTAGTTAGATCCAGTGACCAGGCATCGGGACGACGATCTCGCGGTGGCACCGTGTTCAACAACAGGACCTGTCGCGTGCGCGCGGTGACCGCCGTGCGGGTCGTGCTGGCCAACCAGCTTTCGTGCCAGGGAGAGCCCGTGACTTTTAGCTGCTCGGGAGCCGCACCCCAGGCCAGCATTTGACGGCGCGTGGCAGCGCCCCAGGCGCAGAAATAGTCTGCCGCCATGGGCGTGAAACCGAAGCGCACGCAAGGCGCGCCGTGTTGCACGACCCAACTGGGTGTGTCGTGCGCGCGGGCCGCCGCCACGGCAGCGCGCGCGAGTGGGGTAACGTCTTCGTCGAGTACCAGTGCCCGTGGCTTCGTGTCACGCCAGTGGGCAAATACTTGCGTCAGCAGCGTGGCCATCCGTGGGCCCTCGGCCTCGAGCAAGTTCTCTAGCCAGGTTGCGACTGCCGGAGCGTGGTCGACGCCGGCCCAGAAAAGCTCGGGCAACTCTGCGCCTTGTCGCCAATCGCCGGCACGGCCCAGGGCGCTGTTACATACGGCTTGATGAGCGCCGTGCGACAAACCTTGCTGCCACAGCTTCCATCCAAATCGATCGACCAGCCAGACAGGTCGCAGTCCCCGCTGCGCAAACTGCTGTGCCACGGCGCCGAGTCGCGTGGGGTTTCCGACCAGAGCGACCGACCCCCGATGCGGCGGCGGCGCCGACGACCAGTGTCGCGCCCCGCTAGACAACACGCGGTGAGCGACTCGCCGTCCCAGACGATTGGGTGGGTGGTTGGCACCTGCTACGGGGCGATCGTCTCGCCATTCGATCCGGCACGCTCGACCATGGGCTTGGCACCAGAGCGTGAGCAAGCGGACATAATCCTCGTCGCCTGGTCCGGCCACGAGACGAAGCGACTCGCAGCCCGCAGGGCACTGCTGAAGATAGGTGCTGACCCGCAGCAGTTTGACCAATGCGTAGCGCAACCGCAGCGCCTGCAACCAGGGCCAGGGCACGGCGAGCGAGCCATGCACCTGGAATTGGCTGGACTCGACCATCGCGGCGAATCGCGAAGCCAGTTGATCGAGCGCGGCGCGTTGAGGCCAGAGAAACGCGTCGAGCGAACCCCACACGTCTGGCGCGCTGCTCGACGCCGGGAAATCCCAACTTCCTTCGAGCAGCACCGTACGGCCCCCGCGCCGTTCCGCGGGAGTGAGGAGGCTGCGCCGGCAGGCGAACTGCATGCGGTGCTCCTCTGCTCAGGCCGCGGCGGTCGAGTCGTTCCAGCCGCGAATCGCGCCGTCGAGTGCCGCGAAGCGTTCCAAAAACACATCGGCCCTGGCGCCAGGTTCGTAGTTGAACGCCACAGTGCGCAGGCCAATGGCTCGGGCCCCGTCCAGTTCCTCGATGTCGTGTCCGACAAACACTGCCCTGTCGGGCTTCGTGTCGAGCCGTTCCAGCGCGGCGTAGTAACAACGTGGGTCAGGTTTGCACAGCCCCAAGTCACGCGAAGAGACAATGGTCGTGAAGTGCGAGGCGAGCCCCCAGCGGTCGAGTCGCCAGCGCAACTCGTCGGCAGTACTCTCCGAGTCGCTAACGATGCCCAGCCGTAGCGACATTTGCTGTAGGCGTTCGAGCGTGGCTCGTACGCCCGGCAGAGGGCGTGCGGTGCGAGCGATTTCACGGCGCTGGGTACGGCTCGCGGCCTCTACTTCCTCGACCTGGGGCGGGGTCAACCCGGCGGCACGCAGAAATGCCCGAAACGCCTCGTCGTAGTCGCGCTGTCCTCGGTGAACGGTCTCCAAGAAATCGTGATCCCAAAGGTAGAACAGCGAGCGATATCGTGCATGCAGTCCCAACCGGGCCAATGTGTGCAGCAACCATCGTCGCCATACCGTCGCGTCGTACAGCACGTCGCCCAGGTCGAAGAGCACCGCAATGACCTTCGGGCTGCTGCTTGCAGCGGCGCCGGGTGCATCGCGCAGCAGGTGCTCGGCCGTCGGCGCCACCGGCTCGTTCGCATCGGCAGTCATGCGGCCACCTCGATTGGGGCCTCGGGCGCTTCATCGAAATCGTCCCAAGAAAGCTGCACGTCTGCCGGTATGTCGTGTTTCAATCGGCAGCCCAACAATTGTTGGACCGCGCGCCAGGAGAGGCCGTCGCCCGGGCACTTCAGGGCTAGCATATGTGCTTCCAGCACCGCCCCCTGGGCCAGGGGTACGCGGGCTACGACACTTCGCCCCAGCCGCTGCCGCACAGGTTCGATGCCGGGCGCCACCGGTTTGTGGGGGCTGCCCAGGGCCATTTCGACCGACCGCACATCGCGCACTAGCCTGGCGAACTCCTCGGCTTCCAGCGAGCAGGCATGGTCACGACCGCGCGCGTGCCGATCGAGCGTGAGGTGTTTCTCGATGATTCGCGCCCCCAGGGCCACGGCCACCGGGGACAACAATCCACCTGGCGTGTGGTCAGAGAAACCCACCACGGCCCGATACCGTTCGGCCAGGCTCGACAGGCTGTGAAGGTGGGCTTCTTCCATGGGGGCTGGGTACAACGATGTACATTGCAAGACCGCGAAGCGACACCGCGCGCGGCGCACCACCCCCACGGCGCGATCGATGTCGTCCCAACCCGACATGCCAGTCGAAAGCAGCAGCGGCCGCCGACGCGTCGACAGACTCTCGATCAATGGCAGGTTGGTCAAATCGCGCGAGGCGACTTTGAACAGCGGTACGTCCAACTGGTCGAGCAGTTCGGCGCTGGGTACATCGCAGGCGGTGGCGAAATAGATCAGGCCGTGGCGCCGCGCATGCTCGGCCAGTTGCGCATGCTCGGTGGCCGAAAGTTCCAGCGCTCGGCGGTGTTCACCATAGGTGGCCCCATATGCGTGTGGCGAGTCGTAGGGGCGATTCCACAACGCTCGCGAAAGGTCGCAGTCCAAATCGCGTTTGACGAATTTGACCGCATCGGCCCCGGCCCAGGCCGCCGCATCGACAAGCCGCAGGGCCGCAGCAAGCTGCCCGTTGTGGTTCTGGCCAATCTCTGCAACCACAAAGGTTGGCGCGCCCGGTCCGATCTCTCGTTGGGCCGACAGGCGAAGCCGTGGCAATTCCATTGTCCAGCATCCTTGCTCGATCGCGGAGTCTCGGGCCACCACCGGCCCTGCGCGAATGCATGCTCGCTGCTCGAAAACCTTAGCCCAGATTATTCATGAACTTCGTCGCGAGGAGTCGAACCTGTTGCGGCTGCCGGGTGCCACTGGCTTTGCCAGTGCTCTGGGGCGGTTTGGTGAATACGTGAGTCAGGGGCGATAGCACTGTGACGCACAAGACACGACACGTTCGGCTCCGCAGCAGTAGGCTCATGAATAATTCGGGCTTCATAGCCGGGTGATTACGTTTGGAAGGTTCCCAGTCTTGGGCCGAGTCTTGGTGAAGGTCGCGGGCGATCGTCGACCACCCACCGCTGGCCTGCGGGTCACGAGGCCTTGGCGTGGGTTCGATTCAAAACGGCCATGCGTCGACGCAGCAACGGTTGGTGCGCCAACAGCGAGGCAATGTCTTGCCACACTAGACGCTCTTGCCCCAGGGCATCGAAAATCGTTTCCGTGTGCTCCCAATCTTCTTCCAGGTCGACGGTCAATCGCAAGTCGTCACGATCCAACGCCGAGGGGGCAGGTAACAGTCGCACTTGAAAACGGTCTGGGTGCGAATAGATGTAGCGGGTGACGTGCTCGCGGTCGGCCGGGTCGGTCGACTCGGCAGCGGCACGGCGCAGCGCACTGGCCTGGCACCATTCTGCAAACAGTCCGACCGACGACAAAATCATTGGCCGGCCGTTATGCGAGGCATAGCCCAAATAGTCGCCGGCTGCTTGTTCCGTGGCGGTCGCCACCAGGCGGTCGATCAATTCAGGATCGATGAAAGGGTTGTCGGCACAAACTCGCACCACGGCCCGCGCCGGGTAAGCGTCGAGTACGGTCAAGAAGCGCGACAAGACGTCGTGCTCGCTGCCAAATACGATGGGCACGTTGGCCGGAACCAGTTCCGCGAGGCGTTCTGCATCCGAGCCGCTGCCAGCGGCTACGACCACCCCGTCGAGGCGTCCGGCGTCGGTCACGCGGCGAACGACCCATTCCAACAGCGACTTGCCGCCGAGACGGCGCGCTAGTTTCGCTCGCAGCCGAGTCGAGCCCATGCGGGCTTGGATGATTCCCAGGGTGCCAATCATCGGCAGGACTTCCTTGTCCGTGAGGCGGCGCGCACCGTTGCAGGGGAACGCGAGACAGGTGCAGACTTCGGGCCGCAGAGTCTAGCAGTCCGGGGAAAACTGGGTCAAGGCGAACGAATTCAAGCGAAACAACTCCGCCATCATCGCTGCACGCGATTTGACGCCGCACAAGGTTTTGTCTCGCGGGCGGCACCGCACACGGCGACCTTGTGCGTCACCCCCTCGTCAGTCCGTAACCCACTGAACTAGCCGTGCTAGCGGTGCTAGCGCGGCGCACGACACGCGCACCGCGCACCTGCTAGGCAACGTCAAGGGCCAGTGCTTGGTAGATCCGGCGGTCCGCCAGCGTATCGGCCAGGAAGCGTGCACCACGGAAGTCATGCCGGCGACTGTGACCCGCTGGCACTGCCACGACATAGGCTCCCGCCTCGACCCCCGCGCGGCAGCCGTTCTGACTGTCCTCGAGCACGAACATCGCCGCGGGCGATACTCCAAATCGGCCGGCGGCCGTCTGATAGATTTCGGGATGCGGCTTGCCTTGGATTACATCTTCGGCGGTCAGCGTGAACTGGAAGCGGGGCAGCAATTGAAAACGCCCCAACACATTTTCTAGAAAGCCGCGGCCGCTGCTCGTGGCAATGGCCTTGGGCAGGCGGGCTCGTTCCAGGGCATCGAGCAGTTCCAGCAGACCGGGCATGGGCGCCAGTTGGTGGTCGAGAATACCTTCAAAAATCTCGTCGCTCTCGGCAGCCAGCTCGGCCACTGTGTCGGACAAGTCGTGCCAGTCGATCATGATCTGCAGCGACACCTGGCCCGGACGGCCCATCATGGCGTCGAGCAATTCTGGCGAAAACGACTTCCCACGGCGGGTCAGGACTTCGCTGCCCACCTGTTGGTAAAGCTCTTCCGTGTTGAACATCAGGCCGTCGAGGTCGAAGACCACCGCCTGTAACGATGCGACCCGAGAATTGGACATGAGATCGAGTGGGCTCCGAGTGGGAACTCCGGCCGATACAGCGGCCTTGTGAAAAATGTTGTACAGAAATCGAGACGGTAGCCCGACGGTTCGACGTAACACTTGAAGGCTGCGCCGTCCCGAGGCGTGCCGCCGGCTACTGTTGTACCGCCGACAAGAATTCACTGCACCGGCAGTCGGCGCGGTGCGGGAATACAACGTGCGGTGGCTCGCCGTGAACCCCTCGGCATGCGGTCGTGAAGTGAAGAGTGGTTAGTCCTCGACCGCTGCGTATTCCTCGCAAGGCACCGTAGGCGCTTTGGTGGCGAGTGCCGGCAGGGGCCAGGCCTCTGCGTGGAACGCGCTGGCCCTCGCGGTGGCCCAAGCAACACAGCACCGCCCTACCCAGCCTCCTGGCGAGATGATCCGCCGACCAACGTACCGGCAGTCGTTCGACCAGCGCGCCGTGGCCTCGATTAGCGGGCCGACGAAATCGACCTGGCGCACAGCATGTTCCGCGACCAGATGTTCGAGTAATCGGCCCATGAGCACCTGGCCCGGCGAGGCCGCGGCAAACCGCGGATTAAATGCAATCTTCAGACACCAATAAACACCGTGAGACAAGTACCCTATCTGACAGGCGACAACGCACAAGCCAGCTTGCAACAGCGCAACGCAGAACTGTGGGTCGGTCTGGAGCAACTCGGCTTCGTGGCGCAGGTACGCGGCCGCACCGGGTGTGCTTACCAAGGACGATCCCAGCGAACCTTTCCAACCGCAATGCTCCACCCGGCACGCTTCGTCGAGCAGCGCCAGAGCGTCTTGACCCATGGCAAACCGCAACGCTGTCGGGCCGTGTTCGGATAGCTTGCGGTCGCCACGTTGTAATTGTCGACGGAGATTGCGCGACCATTGCGCGCGGTACTCGGCGAAATCGCGCGGCAAGTGGACTAACCCTACGGGAAATCGTGGCGTGGCCAGATGGCGCATTCCCGCGGCGGCCAAGGCGCCATCCAACAGTTGCCAGGTCGCCGAGTGGTGCTCGACCGCATCGCACCAGACCAGCGGCCAAGGAAGTTGTCGCAGGCCCTGGATCAACAGATCGGCCACCGGCGGCACTTGCGTGGCCATATCGATGAGCAATCGGCCGCCCATTGTCCAAGGGCTCGACGCCATTTGTCCCGTGGAAACCAGGCCCCGGTAGCGCCGCGCGACCAAGGGGAGCACCGCGCGAAGTTGCGCCTGCTGGCGGACTGCCAACACCCGGCACGCACCTGGCTGACGTTCGATTGCCGCCGCCACGGGCCAGGCTCTGGCCGACGGAGGGCTTGGTTCCGCCCGCTGCCACAGGCTATCCCAGGCGTTAGCATGGGCGCGCAACTCGGCCGCCGAATTCCAGATTTCGAGTCGATATTCGGTCATGGCAGATCTCCCCGTGCGCACCTCGCAAGCATAGGGCAACGGCGCGGCCGATGTCGGCGTGGGCCGGGCATTCGGCACGATCGTTCGCACCGGACTGCCGGGGCCACGGCGCAGTGCTCGCACGGCCTTGTCGATCGCCACTGGACGACGCGGAGGGTTACTCGGCAGCCAGGTTCGTGGCGGCCAATTCCTCTGCCCGCTGTTCAACCAGCGCTAGAAGCTCGGCCAAGATCATGCTGGTGGCGCCCCAGATGTGATGGTTTCCCTGGACCAAATGCGGCGCGGCGAACTCCAAGCCCCGCACGCGGCGGCGGTGAGATCCCCAGTTGGCGCGGTCGAGCAGATCGGAAAGCGTTGGTTCGAGAACCTCGGCAACCTCGCCGCTGGCAATCGACCAGCAAGGCGCCATGCGGCAAGCGGCCAGCCAGGGCACCACGTGGAAGTTGCTGGCGAAAACATACAGCGAGCTCAATTGTCCTAATAGTTCGATGCCATCGCGCGAAACCCCTAGTTCCTCGTGTAGCTCGCGCAGCGCCGCATCCTCGCTAGGCTCGTCGAGTTCCATGGAGCCTCCGGGAAAACTCACCTGGCCCGCATGGTCGGCCATGGTGTCGGGTCGCACGGTCAGCGGCAAGCACCACCCTAGTTCGCTGGGATACAACAATACCAGCACGGCGGCGCGGCGTGCATGACTGGGCGGAGGGCCATAGTGCCGGCCAAAACTCAGTTCCGGCTCGAACTGGCACTGCGCCACGGGGCCAGGCAACGGCTGCGCGAGCCGGGCGCGCAGCCACTGGGGTAGCAGCGGGTCGCACGCGGCGCGGGCATGATCTGCTGAAACGCTCATGGAATGACTGTCAGCTAGCAGGTTCTTCCGCTGCCGTCTGACGCAACTGGCGGCGCAATACCTTGCCACTCTGGGTCTTCGGCAATTCCACCAGGAACTCGACGACGCGCGGTTGCTGATAGGGTGCCAGCCGCGATCGAACCCATTGTTGCAATTCCCCGGCCAGATCGGTCGACGGCAGACGCCCCGGCCGTAACACGACACAGGCCTTGACAAGCGCGCCCCGCAACGTGTCGGGCGCGGCGACGACGGCCGCTTCGAGCACTGCCGGATGCTCGGCCAAGCAACTTTCCACCTCGAAAGGCGAAATGCGGTATCCACTGGCCTTGATCACGTCGTCGGCCCGACCCTGAAACCAGAACCGCCCCTGGTGGTCGCGAGTGAGCACATCGCCAGACCAATACCACGGGCCACGAAATACTTCGGCTGTCTGCTCGGGCTTGGACCAATACTCGCGCATCATGCCGGGATGGGTGTCTCGCCTCACGCAGAGCACGCCCGGTTGGCCGGGGGGCACCTCCTGTAGGTCGTCGTCGAGCAGGCGGATGTCGCAACCCAGCGCGGGCCGGCCGCAGCTACCTGCCAGCACCTCGTCGCCGACGCGGTTGAAGCAATAGACCATGCACTCGCTCATGCCGATACCGTCGAGCGGAGTGAAGCCCAGCTTGGTCGCCACTGCGGCAATGGTGTCGGGGGGCAAGGGCTCTCCGGCACTGACGCCGTGGCGCAGGCTAGCCAGGTTGGCGTCGCCCACCGCCGGATCGTTCGTCAGCAAGCGATACCTGGTCGGCGTCCCCACGAAATAGGTAATGCCATGCCGGGCAATCAAA
>CAYSXM010000025.1:0-15010 GCA_964434905.1 uncultured Pirellulales bacterium
CCCTTTTGCCCGACCGCCCTGACGTCGTGGGTCAGCCAATTCGCCGGGGCGGGTTTCTTTAACCAGCGGCAGGGCCGGCCGCCAAGTTCCTCATTCCGATGGATGTCAACAACGATGCCGACGTGGCTGCGGTCATGGCGCATGCCAAACAGGAGTTTGGCCAGATCGATTTTTTGTTGCACTCCATCGCCTATGCCCCGCTCGAGGATCTCAAACGCGACACTGTTTATTGCAGCCGCGACGGTTTCAAGGTCGCGATGGAAATTAGTGCCTATAGCTTGCTAGCGGTGGTGCAGCATTCGCTAGAGATCTTGGCCCCCCGCGCCAGCGTGATGACCATGACCTATTTCGGCGGCGAACGCCCCGTGCCAGGTTATAATGTGATGGGGGTCTGCAAGGCCGCGCTGGATTCGATCGTGAAGTATTTGGCCTACGAATTGGGACCGCGCGGCGTGCGCGTCAACGCGCTCAGCGCGGGCCCCATGCGCACTCTGGCTGGTCGCGGTGCCGGGGTCGACGACATGCTCGTTCTGTACGAAAAGATGGCCCCGTTGGGCCGCAATGTCACCCATGAAGAAGTCGGTCGGTCCGGAGGTTTCTTGTTGTCCGATATGTCCGACGGAATCACAGGCGAAATCTTGCACGTCGATTCGGGCTACAACATCATGGGTTCGCCCGGTCGCTTGGCAGAAGAGCATCGTCCGCAGAAGTCGTAGCTCGATTTATCCCGAGCCAGTCGGCGAGGGCCGGTGGCGAGCCCCCCCTTTTTTGACCGCGGCGCCGTCACCCGACGGTCTGCAAAGACGAAACGCTCGTGGACCAACCGTCGAAAATCGCCGTGGCGGTCGTCGAGCACCAGGGCCGGTACGTGGTTGGTCAGCGACCCGTGGGCGTGCCGTTGGCAGGCCTGTGGGAGTTTCCCGGCGGCAAGGTGCATGTCGACGAATCGCCGGCGGCCGCGGCAGTGCGCGAGTGCCACGAGGAAACCGGATTGGTAGTGGGCGTGTGTGGCGAGTTCGCGCCCGTGGTTTACGACTATTCCCACGGCCGCATCAACCTGCGATTTTTCGCGTGCCGGCTGCTGGGGGCCGATGCCAGCGCCAGAGCGCCATTTAAGTGGGTAGACGTAGTCGAATTGGCGCGGCTCGAGTTCCCGCCGGCCAACGGACAATTGCTATCGCAGCTATTGAGCGCTCGGCCGTAGGTAGCCCGTTACCTGAGCGCATGGCCTTGCCTTCGACGCTTGGCCTGCGCCCGTTTCCGTGGGAAACTTCGCGACTCTGTCCTGGCCACCAGCGCCCAAAGCGATCTTGCCTGGAGCACCCGGCTTGCGTAGCATTCGCGCCCGGCGGCTACCTGTGCGCCGGCTGCGAAGGTGTCGCGCGGCGCGCTTTGGATCGAGTAAAGATTTCAGGAATCCGGCGACATGAAATCGGCAACCGACGCCCCCTCACGTTCCACGCCGCAGGGCCCGGCGTTCGCGCGCCGGTGGCGGACGCATCTGGCCCGACTCGTGTGCGTGTTGGCCTCCCTGGTGTTGTGTTTGGCAGGTGGCGAGGTGGCTTTGCGTCTGGCGGGCGCGCGGCCCCAGACTGCTACGGTACTTTCCACGTTTTTCCAATACGACCGGGCCACGGGTTGGAGCGGAAGACCACTGGCAGCCGGACGATTCACCACCACCAATTTCGACGTGCAGATTTCGCACGACGGCGACGGGCTGCGGCAGGCAGGATTGACCGAGGGAATTGCGAGCGACACTGGTTCGGCCGTGCCGGTGACCTGGTTTCTGGGCGACTCGGGTACCTGGGGCTGGGGGGTGGCCGACGGCGAAACCTATGTGGACCACCTCAATCGATTGGCCAGGGGCCAGCAAAGGTACCGCAATTTGGGAATGTGTGGATTCTCGTCGGTGCAGCAGGCGAAGCTGCTGGAAAAACAGTTTGCCGAAGGGCACCGTCCCGCTCGGGTGGTCGTGTTGTTTTGCAATAACGACCTGCGCGAGAATGTCGACTCTTACGACCAGCGACCGCCGCGTCCGTATCTCGACGTGCAAGGCGATGTAGCCACGCTGTGCAACTATCCGGTGGCGCCCGCCAGGGGGTGGAACGCCAAGGCGTGGCTGGTGGTGCATTCACGTGCATTCAATTGGCTGAACTATGCCGTCAAGTCGGCCCAGCTACGCTGGAAACATCAACGCTCGAGCTCGAACACCGGTACCAGCTTGAACACGAACTTGGACGCAGCCACCACGGAAACCAGCGTGGCTGCCTGCCCCGCCGATGAACGGCTGGCGTTGGCTACTGTGTATTCCCAAATCAAGGCGCTCTGCGATCAGCAGGGCGTCTGGTTGGGTGTGGCCACGGAGATTTCTCCGCCGGGCGTGCTCGCCGAGGTGTGCGACGAACTGGGAATACCGCTGGTCGACTTGGCGCCCCGGTGGCAGTCGCACACCCATAGCACGAACCCTGTACCGACATCGTTTCCCACCGATCCGCACTACAACGCGCGGGGGCATGAACTGTTGGCCCGGGCGCTATTCGAGCAACTTGGCCCCGCAACGCGCAGCCTGCGGTTGGCGGATCGTCCGCGAGATGCCGCGGCATCTGAGTGATAGGCCCAGCGCGCGACGAAACCCGAATTATTCATGAGCCTTCTGCTGCAGAACCGAACGTGTCGCTTCTGCCGTGTCACCTGACCCCAGAGCACTGGCAAAGCCAGTGGCACCCAACGTCAGACCGCAAACGGCCCTGACTCACGTATTCGCCAATACGCCCTAGAGCACTGGGTAAAGCCAGTGAATGATCGGGGCTAAAGAAAAGTTTGGCCCAGCCCACGATAGGTGGGCGCTCGTCCCACTGCTCGCCCGCCTGAAACCAACAGGTAGTCGGCGAAGCGTTCCGCAAGCTCTCCGGCCTTGGCATGCCGGAACAACACGGGGTCGCCCAGGTCCAGTGCCACGTCGGCTGGCACTGCCAGCGGCGTTTGTACCTCGCCGACACCCTCGGTGGGCACCAATCTCACGCCACGGGGCAGGTAGGGAACCGGCACCTTGTCCCAGCCGGGCTCGCCCGAGGCCACATAGCCGCCACCCAGACAGGTACAAAAGCCGGGGTCGGAACTGCGAACCACGGGCAAGGCAAAGAAGGCGGCCGGTTCGAATTGGACGTTGGAGTAGTAGTCGAACAGGTGGGAACAGAAAAACGCTGATCCTACGGTGACTTCCGTGAGCCACGGCTCGGCCGCGGCGAAATTCACACTGCCGGTGCCTCCGCCATTGAACAACTCGAGCGACCAGCCGCGCTGGTGAAAGACGTCGGCGAGCGCCTGGCGCGTGGCGGACACGGCGGCAACGGAGCGGCGGCGTACCCAAGCGGCAACGGGGTTCAGCAGCCGCTTAAACGGATTGCGGTCCCCCAGCCCGGCCACTTGCGCCTCATACCCCATGAGCCCCACCACGCGTACCGCGGGCAGTGCCTCGACTTGTTCGCGCAGATGAACCACGTCGGCCACGCTGCGCAGCGGGCTGCGGCGCACGCCGGCGTGGATGCGGCCGCCCAGCAATCGCAGCGACATGTCGACATCGAGCACCACGGTAAAGGGTTTCCGGCAACCGCGCATCGCGACCGACACACGCTCGATTCCCGCGAGACTATCGAGCACCAGCCGTATGGCGGCGCCCGATTCGTGAACCCGCCGCAGCAGTGCGAGATCTGCGGGAACCACGGTAGGATACGCCACGAGCAAGTCGTCGACGCCGCGGCCAGCCCACCAGGCTGCTTCGGCCGCTGCATAACACATCAGCCCGCGATAGGGCTTGCCGGTGGCCAAAACGCGTTCGATCAGGTCGGGCACGCGTAGCGACTTGGTGGCCAACCGCAAGTGGTGTCCGCTGGGGGCCAGGTGTTCGGCCACGCGGGCCACGTTGCGATCGAAGGCGTCGCGATCGACCACCGCGGCGGGCAGCGGTTCGCCGCGCAACACCGCCCGCCAAGCGGCGTAATCCAGGGCTGACCCGACGGCCACGGGGTTCAGCGAAACGTCGCGAGTTGTCCTAGCGGCAGCAGGGGGCATGCGGAGCGAGCCTTCCCTAGGCGGAAGCACTGGGGGGCGACAGCGGCCCGATCGTAACCGTGGTGGAGCGCGACAACGGGAACTTGGCTAGTACCTGGGCAACATCGTCCAGCGAGATGGCGTCGACCGCGTCGAGGTCGTCTTTCACGGTGCGGAACTCGCGCCGCTGCGACCAGTTTGCCCCCAGCGTGAACAATCGGCCGCGTGGTCGCTCGCCGCCCAGCACCACGCGTGAGTTGATTTTGTTCTTGGCCTGAATCAATTCCCCAGCAGTGACTCCGTCTTGTTCGGCACGACGATAAACGGCCAGCACGCGCGCGAGATTCTCGGTGGCCTGTTCGGGAGGGGAACAGAGGTACGTGAGATAGACGCCGGTACCGAAATAGTCGTAGTGACCCAGCGAGGCATTTTCCGCCAGTCCCGGGTCGACGAGTTCCCAATACAGCCGGCTGCCACTGTCGTCTCCCAAGATGGTGGCCAGCACCTTGGCGGCGTAGCGATCGGCATCGTGGGCAGCCGGGCCGTGAGCCAATTGCACGGCATATTGCTGGGTGGCCTGCGCCTTGTGAATCGCCTGGAATCCGCTGCCCGGCGGTGCCGGTGCCAGGTTGCGCTGCGTCTCCTGCCGGACCCACGCACCGCAGACACGTTCCGCGTCGGCCACGAGCCGGTCGAAATCGATGCGTCCGGCGGCCGCCAAGACCACGTTTTGTGGGCTGTAACGGCGGGCGAAATAATCGCGCATTTGTTCCACCCGCAACGCACCCACCGAGGCGGTCGTGCCGAGCACGCTGTGCCCCAGCGGATGGCTCGCAAAGTGTGCGGCGCGGCACTTGTCGTCTGCGCCGAAGGGAGGTTGATCGTCGTACATCCGGATTTCTTCGATAATCACCTGCTTTTCGGTGTCGAAATCGGTCTCGCGCAGCGCCGGGCGGAGAATGTCTCCCAGCAGTTCGAGCGACCGGCCCTGATACTCGGGCAAGATGGCGGCGTAGTAAACGGTGTTGTCCTCGCTGGTGAAGGCGTTGTAGCTGGCCCCCATTTCGTCGAATTCGCGATTCACGTCCTCGGGCGTGCGTTTGGCGGTGCCCTTGAAAACCATGTGTTCGAGGAAGTGGCTGACGCCAGCCTCTTCGGCGGTTTCGTCGCGGGCGCCGGTCTGCACGAAGAAACCTAGGGCCGAGGAGTGCGCGTCGGCGTTGCACTCGGCGACGATTTCCAGTCCGTTGTGCAGCACATGCTTAAGAAACTCCACGGGGAATCTCCAGGGGTTCAGGGCCCAAGGTGACGATGGTGAAATCGGCCGGTGGGTGAGCGCGCAGATAGGCGTTGATCGAATCGCGTGTCAGTCCGTCGACGATGCCGGAAATTTCGTCGAGGGTGCGCACGCGACCCAGGTGATACCAATCGCGGGCGATGGCCGAGCTACGTGCCGAGCTGGACTCTTGCTGCATGATGAGTCCGCTTTTGATGCGCGCTTGCAGCCGTTCGAGCTCCTGGGTTTCGACCCCGGCCTGTAGTCGCACTAGCTCGCCCAACAGCACGTCGAGGGTTTCTTGGGCGCGCTCGGAACTGGTGCCCGCATAGCATAACACCCCTCCGAGATGTTTGAGGGTGTGGTAATTGGCATAAACGCTGTAGCACAGGCCGCGTTTTTCGCGTACCTCGGTGAACAGCCGGGCGCTCATGCCGCCGCTCAAGGCCCCTACGGCCCCCCAAGCCTGAAAGTATTCCGGGTGGCGATACGGAACGCTGGCATAGGCCACGCCGATTTGCGTTTGATTCGATTCATATTCCAGATGGTGCCGCCGCGTGCCGCGGGGGCTATCGACCACTGCGGGGGGCGCCGTGCCTGGCCAATCGCCAAACAACCGGCCCACTAAGCCTCGGAGCGACTCCCAGTCGATATTGCCGGCCACACCCAAGATGGCCCCCTGGGGCTGATACAGGCGAGCGAAATTGCCGGCCACATCGTCGAGTTCAATTGCCTCGAGCCCCTCGACCGACCCCTGGCTGGGCTGGCCCCAAGGTGCCGGATAGTGCCGGCGTCGCAGCTCGAGCATGACCTTGTGGCCCGGCTCGTCCTCGATGCCCGATAGCTCTTGTAGCGCCATGGCCCGCACCGCCTCGAGCTGATCTTCAGGCATGCGGGGCCGCCTGAGGATCTCGGCATAGATTTCCAGCGCGGCCGGCAGGTGCTTGGCGAGCGTGGCTCCGCTGTAGCTGGCGTGCGCGTCGGAAACCGATTCGTTGTGTTCGACGCCCAGGTTTTCCAGGGCGCCAATGAGGGCCCGGCTGTCGCGATCGCCGGCACCGCGCAAGGTCATTTCACACGTGACCGTGGCAAGCCCTGCCTGTGCTGGCGGATCGTGAACGCAGCCAGCGGGAACGATCAACGTGAACGCGGCCGACTCGAGCGAGGAGATGGACTCGGCCACCAAGACCAGGCCGTTGTCCCACGTGTGGGTATGAATTGTTTGTTTCACGCGAACCTCGCTGGCCAACCGCGCCCGGGAGCCTCGAGCATGGAGGCAACACCCTGGCCCGGCACGGAAGACAAGTCGGGTGCCCCTGGCGCGGCGAGGTTGACCACCCCGACCGGGACCGTCCCGCTACGACAGCGCCACCTCGACAGCCTTGTAAACGGTGCGTGCCTTGGAAAACCCCAGCCGTTGATACAAGCGAATGGCACCCAGGTTCTGGGCGGTAACTTCCAAGAACGCACGGTCCAAGCCGGCACGTTGGAAGCCGGTCAGCGCGGCCAGCATCAAACTGGTGCCCAAACCTCGACCGCGATGCTCAGGCACGATGCCCAGATTCTGCACGGCGCCGAACCCGGTGCGATCCCGAATTCCCTGGATCGTTCCACAGGGTTCCGGGGGTTGAGACGCGCGCCACTGGTAGAGCGCTAACCAGGTAGCGCCGGGCAAGAAACCTTCTTTGCGCGAGATCTCCTGCATCAGCCGCCGGCACCCCTCGGAGTCGCCCAAACAGGGAAACACATTGGCGTCGATTTCAGTACGAAAACTTTGGTATTTGGTGTCCGCGTGCACATCGAGCAAGGCGCTATCCCAGACGCGCAGACTGTACCCTTCGGGCGGATCGGGCGCAGGCAATTGCCGACCCTGGAGACTGATCTCCATGCGAAACCGCTTGAAGTAGGTCAGCGCCATGCGCAGTGCATTCCGCTTGAAAGGATCGCTCGGCCCGGCACAACCGGCGCTATGGCACGTAGCATCGCGGGCGGTCACCGGCGGCAACCTGGGTCAATCTATCGTCGAGCTGGCGGAAGGGTCAACGAATTGCGTTCGTATCAGGATGGTGCGGTCGGTCAGTCGCTCGCGGCAAGCGCCTTGGCCACGCTGGACTTGGTGTTGGCCGCCCGCAAGATTTCCACCCCCGGTATCGGGATCTCACAATCTGAACATGTCGCTGGCGGCGGTCTGTGCAGCAGGCAGATTCATCGGACGTAACCGGCCGCTGCATCAGGGGTTTAGGGTCTACTGGGCTCAGCCCGTCTGATCTGGCCAACGGTTGAACTCAAGATGCCAAATGGAGGCAAGATCGGGATCGCGCGGGCTGGTTTGCGAACGGCGGGGACGTTGCGAAGGGGTGACCTGATGGCCGCGGGAAGTCGATTTTTGATAAGTCAAAATAAATTTTTATTGCAGTTGAATTCAGGCCGCGACTGGGCGATACTGATGATGCGCCGCCTGGATGGGTTTCTTCGGAAACGGCCGGCGCTTCTGGCGACCAGTCGGCTGGGTTGTGGAGTTCTGGCCGCGCGTGGGGTCCCGGCGATGGAATGGGTGGGGGCCAGCTTAGCTAGCGAAGCAGTGAGTCTCCCAGGTGTGCGTTTGGACGGGGGAAAACACCTTGTTTGGGCTGCAGCATGCCAGGTCGTTCGCGATCGTACCTGTTTGGGCGGCAGCCTGCACGGTGCTCTTCGTGGCCGGCGGTTGCGGTCCCGCGGAATCGTCGGGGGATCGTGCCGATTCGGCATCCCGGGAGGACCGTCGACTGAAGGTGGTGGCTACGACCGGCCACGTGGCAGAGATCGTTTCCCGATTGGCGGGTCGGCATGTCACGGTTACCGCGCTGATGGGGTTTGGCGTTGACCCCCACCTGTACAAGCCTTCGCACGGCGATTTACGCAAGCTGCAACGGGCCGATGTGGTGTTCGCCAGCGGTCTGCACCTGGAAGGCCGTTTGGCCGAGGTACTGGAAAACTTGTCGCGGCGCAAGCCGGTGTACCGGGTAACCCACGACTTGGAACAGCATCATTCCGATCGTTTGCGGGCGACTGCCACGGCCGCCGGTTCGTACGACCCGCATGTGTGGTTCGATGCGGCGCTGTGGAGCGAATGCGCCGCCTACGCGGGTGCCGAGTTGGCCCGGCAATTGCCGGCCGCCGCGGCAGAGATTCAAGAAAACACACGAGCTTACGTCCAGGAGCTTCAGAACTTGGACGTGGAGACTCGTCGGCGCTTGGCGGAGATTCCGGCGACTCGCCGGGTTTTGGTAACGGCGCACGACGCTTTCGCATATTTTGGGCGGGCGTATGAGGTCGAAGTGCATGGTCTGCAGGGCATCAGCACTGCCGACGAAGCCGACTTGCGAACGATGAACGCCTTGGTCGATTTGCTTGTGGCGCGAGGGATCAAGGCGGTGTTTGTCGAATCGAGCGTGCCGGCCAAGCAAGTCGAATCGCTGGTGGCCGGTTGTCGCGCGCGGGGACACCAATTGAAGATTGGCGGGGAACTGTATTCCGATGCCTTGGGTCGGGTGGGCTCGGGTGCGGAGACCTATGCCGGTATGCTTCGCCACAACGTCGAGACCATAGTCACGGCACTGCGGTGACGAGCAGGGTGGCTCAACGCGGGAACCTCGCCGCCGAATCGTGACGAGGCAAGTTCAGGCAGTTAATAAATTCTATGAGTGCTCCGCCGCTGGAAATTCACGACATGACCGTGGCCTATCACCGCAAGCCGGTGTTATGGGACATCGACCTGGTGGTGCCGGAAGGTTCGTTGGTGGGTGTCGTGGGTCCGAACGGTGCGGGGAAATCCACCCTCATCAAGGCCGCCTTGGGGCTCGTGGCGCTGGCCAGTGGCAAGGTGCAGATTTATGGCGAGCCCTACTCGCGGCAGCGGCATCTGGTGGGATACGTGCCACAGCGTGAGACGGTGGATTGGGACTTTCCCGTCTCGGCGCTCGACGTGGTGACGATGGGCTCTTACGGGCGGTTGGGCTGGTTTCGCCGGCCCGGCACGCACGAGCGCACGTTAGCGCGCAACGCACTCGAGCAAGTCGGGTTGGCAGACTATGCCGACCGCCAGATTCGTCAATTGTCTGGTGGTCAACAGCAACGGGTGTTCTTGGCGCGAGCACTGGTGCAAGACGCGCGACTATATTTCATGGACGAACCGTTCGCGGCGGTCGACGCCACGACCGAACAGGCAATTGTGGATTTATTGCGCGGCCTGCGAGACCAAGGCAAGACCGTGCTGGTGGTACATCACGATCTGCAAACCGTGCGCGAATATTTCGACCGGGTGATCTTGCTGAATATGCGGCTGGTGGCCGCGGGCCCCACGGAGAGCACGTTCACCCGGGAAAACTTGCAACAGACCTACGGAGGGCGACTCGCGGTTCTCGATCAGGTGGCAGAGGCGGTGCGCCTGGGGGGCCCGAACCCGTGAGTCGCTTGACACTGACCGTGCTGTTGGGCACCTCGCTGTTAGGTGCGGTGGCGGGCGTGGTTGGGGCGTTTGCCGTTCTGCGGCGGCGGGCCCTGGTGGGCGATGTTCTGGCGCATGCCGCGCTGCCTGGCGTGTGTCTGGCGTTTCTGATTATGGGGCAGCGCCAATTCGCAGGCCTGGTCGCGGGGGGCCTCGTGGCGGCCTTGGCCGCCTTGGCCGCGATGGCCGTGATTACGCGCTGGTCGCGCACCAAGGAGGATGCCGCGATTGGCATCGTGTTGAGTACGTTTTTTGGCGCGGGCACGGTGTTGATGTCGATCGTGCAGCAGCGGCCTGGCGGAGGAAGTCAATCGGGTTTGGGCTCGTATATCTATGGGCAGGCCGCCACGATGACCGCGACCGACGTGCAATGGATTGCGGCAGTAGCGGCCGCACTCTTAGCGCTGGTCGTCGTGTTTTACAAGGAATTCCAGCTATTCAGCTTCGATCCCGAGTTCGCACACGCGCAGGGTTGGCCAGGGGGCCTGCTCGACGGGTTGATGATGGGAAGTTTGGCGGTGGTCACGGTGGTGGGCCTGCCTGCGGTGGGAGTGGTGTTGATGGCAGCCATGCTGATCATTCCGGCCGCGACGGCCCGATTTTGGACCGATCGGCTGAGCGGGATGCTGGTGCTGTCGGGATTATTAGGCATGGCGGCGGCGGGCGCGGGCACCGCGGTATCGGCCGGTATGTTGTCATCCGTCGCGTCGAGCGAGGACTTGGGACGTGGGCTGCCGACTGGGCCGAGCATTGTGTTGACCGGAGCGCTTCTGTTTGGTTTCTCTGTCATCGCCGCGCCTGGCAAGGGAGTCGTGGCCCGGCTGTTGGAACACTGGCGATTGCGCCGGCGCACGGCCTGGCAGCACCTGTTGCGCACGTTGTACGAACTGAACGAAGCTCGGTTGCCCGAGCGCGCGGTGTGGACCTCGCGGCAAGTCGTGGCACATCGGCCGGGGCTGCAGCGAGGCCTGCGGGTCTTGTTGTGGCGATTGCAGCGCGCCGGCTGGATGGAACAAGTAACCGGCGGGTTTCGCCTGTCCGATCGTGGGTTGCGCGAGGCGGCGCGCATAACACGCGCGCACCGTCTGTGGGAGCTGTATCTGATCCAGGGTGTCAATATTGCGCCCGATCACGTGGATCGCGATGCCGACGATATCGAACATTGGCTAGGGGGCGGTGTAGTTGCGCGATTGCAAGCAGAGTTGACGGCGCGGGGAGAGTGGCCGGCCGACGAGGAGGCCGTGCCCGCCTCGCCGCACGAGATTGCCACCACGGCACCGGCTCCGCTGGAGCGCACGTAGGTGAGACACGAACCGCGGATCCCGCATCTAGGCAGCCATGACGAGCGTTCGGCACCGGTGAGCGCGGGGAGACGGTGCGCGGGCCGCGGGCCGGCAGCCGCACAGTGGTCGGAAGGGACGCGCCATGTGGTTTGAAGCGACTACCTGGGCCGAGATGTCAGGCGATCTGTGGATTCTGGCCGTGGCGGCCATGACCAATGTGGCCTGCGCCGTGATTGGCGTGTACCTGGTGTTGCGGCGGATCAGCATGCTGGGCGACGCCTTGGCGCATGCCGTGCTGCCGGGACTAGTGCTGGCGTTCCTGTGGGGTGGTC
The DNA here is from genome assembly GCA_964434905.1 of uncultured Pirellulales bacterium. Taxonomy (GTDB): domain Bacteria; phylum Planctomycetota; class Planctomycetia; order Pirellulales; family CAYNRE01; genus CAYSXM01. The sequence goes on from CAYSXM010000025.1 coordinate 11,428, forward strand.
GGCTATCGATCGGCTGGATGTTTTTGGGTGCCTGGAGCGTGGCGGTGCTGACAACTTTTTTGGTGCAGACGCTGGAACGGCGCGGAGGAGTGACGGCCGACGCAGGCATGGGTGTGGTGTTCACGGCACTTTTTGCCAGCGGCGTGCTGTTGCTCAACCGGTTCGCTGGCGCCGTGCATTTGGATCCCGATTGTGTACTGTTTGGACTGTTGGAGTTCACGCCCCTCAACACCATTTCGATGGCGGGGTGGGAGGTGCCACGAGCGGCGGTCACGATTGCACCCGTGCTGGCGATGAACGTGCTGTTCGTGCTGGTGTTCTGGAAGGAGTTGAAACTAACCTCGTTCGATGCCGCCTTGGCCGTGACTTTGGGGTTTTCCGCGACCACGATGCACTATCTGTTGATGGCAGTGGTGGCAACCACAACCGTGGCATCGTTCGAGGCGGTCGGCTCGATCTTGGTGGTGGCGATGTTGTTGGTGCCTGGCGCGACGGGCCATTTGCTGAGCGACCGATTGGAGCGGGTCATGTTGTGGGGCGTGGTCACGGCACTGGCCTCGGCGGCGGGTGGTTTTGCACTGGCCGTGTGGTTCGACGCGAACATCGCCGGTTCGATGGCCGTGGTCGGAGGGATGTGCTACCTGGCCGCGTTGGTGGCCTCGCCCCACCAGGGGCTGGCGTGGCAATTGGTGGGTCGCCTGGGGACCACGCTGCGAATTCTGCGCGAGGACGCACTGGCGCTGCTGTATCGGCTGGAGGAACTTTCAACGGCCAGGCGTCTGGCGCCACGCGAAGTGGTGCAAGCGCTGGGTGGCGGATGGGCGCCCCGCTGGGTGCTTTGGCGACTGACACATCGGGGCCTGGTGGCGTCGGTGCCCTGCGGTTTGGAATTGACGGTGACGGGGCGGGCTCAGGCCGCCGGACTGGTGCGAGCGCACCGCTTGTGGGAAGCGTTTCTGGTCGAACACCTGGGGCTGCCGATTGACCATGTGCATGATCCGGCCACGCGGGTGGAACACTATCTGAGTGGCTCGCTGCAAGCCCAGATTGCCGCCGAGTTGAGCGATCAGCGGCGCGACCCACACGGTCGCGAGGTTCCGGGTGACCATCCATCGAGTGTAGTGGAACGAGAAAACTAGCGAGCCGGTTTGCCTGGAGCGGGTCGCTTCCGGGACCGCGGCGTGGCGGCCGGCTTCTTGGCCGTGGAGGTCTTTCTTGTGGCTTGCGCGGGGGCGGCGGACTTGCGGCCGGCCCCGCGCATCAATTCACGCAAGACCCGCAGGTTGATGATATCGAGTTCCTCGCCGTCGGATTGGCCCTTGGGCGTTTCCAAGTACATGGGCGTTTCGCGAAAACGACGATCGTTGAGCAGGAGTCGAAAGGCCTCGGTGCCGATAGCGCCGCCGCCGATGCGCGCGTGCCGATCGACCCGCGAACCAAGGCCCTTGACGCTGTCGTTGAGATGAAAGGCGCCAATCCGTTCCAGGCCGATCAGGCGATCGAACTGGTCCATGGTCTGGCGATAGGCGCGGGGCGTACGCAGTTCGTAGCCCGCCGCGAAGGCATGGCAGGTGTCGAAACAGACGCCCAAGCGGTCGGCGTGGCGCACGCGGTGAAGAATGTGGGCCAGATGTTCGAATTGCCAGCCGAGGTTCGAACCTTGACCGGCGGTGATCTCTAGCAGGCACTTGACCCGCACCCGGGGAAGGGACTGATGCACGCGGTCGAGGCCCGCGGCAACTCGGGCCAGCCCTTCGGCCTCTGTCGATGTGGTAAATGCGCCGGGGTGCGCGACCACATAGGCGAGGCCCAAACGCTCGGCGCGCTCGAGTTCGATTTGGAAGGCCGCAATCGATCGCTCCCACAGGTCCTCTTGCGGGCTGGCCAAGTTGATGAGGTAGGAATCGTGCGCAATGGGGTACTCGATGTGCAGGCTTTCGAGCGCGGCGCGGAACCGGTCGACATCGTCTTGGGTCAGAGGCTTGCCTTGCCACTGGTTATTGTTCTTGGTGAACAACTGCACACAATCGCAGCCGCACTCGCGCGCGATTTCGACGGCGCGGTAGTAGCCGCCTGCGATCGACATGTGGGCGCCCAGGGGCGGCATGGGTGAATTCTGGAGTCGGTAGAATGGACACGAGTGGCGTGCGCGGCATAACCCCTGCACGCGACGACCCCGGGTGGGGGGCGTAGCTAACCACAACCGGCGGCAATTGTCTAGCGGGCGAGGTTTTGTCCTTCCGGGGGGCTCGTCCAACAAGAATCGGACGGCGATCGCCGGGTTCTTGCTCCCGGAGCCCGGTGCGTCCTAGAATTTGCTTATGTCCAACTTGCCTGGCAGCGCCGCACGGCACACGGCGATGAACTGATCGGTCGCTCTCCGCGACCGAACAGTTTAGGCGTGTCCGATTGTGGCGGCTGGCCGTTGGCGGCGGGTCGATTTCCTGGCTGAGAGCTCGACGAGAACACGCGATGAATTGGTTAGTCTGGACGGCAATGGGTCTGGCTGCGGTGCTGTCGTTGGCGGGCGCGATGTGGCCCGGCTGGCGGCGGCGGCGGCAAGAGCGCGATCTGGCAGCCGCGAAGTTGGCCTTCCATCGGCAGCGCGAACGGCTGGAAGCGAAGTTTTTCGAGCTCTCGGCGGCCAGCGGAAAGCCTCGGGGCCTGCGGTGGGTCGATTGTGATTTTTCCAACGCCGTTTCGTACGCGCGCGATCGCCGATCGGGCGAGCTGTCGGCGTTTGTGGCGGTAACGATTTCCTTCGAAGCAGTCGAAGGCGGCGGAATGGAGCAGGTCGAGGCCGTGAGCAACCTGCGCGCTGCTTCGGCGGTGTTTCTCCACCGCCGGGGAAAATGGCAAACCGAAGGGCGCACCGTGTTCAACCTGAGCCCTTCGGAGGCGATCGAGTATTACCGGCAAGCGGTAGTGCGCGTGGCCCCGGACGCACGCGTCAGCCCGTAACACGGGCGGTTTTTTTGCCGCGAAGAGGCTGGGTGGCGTGCGGCGCGCTCAATCGCCGCGGCGCAAGTGCTCGAGTGGATGTTCGCGGTCCGCGGCAGGTAGCGCCACCCGGCGGCCGGTGACCTGCGAGGCGAACACGCCGAGAATCATTTCCAGGGTGGCGCGGGCCTCTTCGGGGTGTGCCTGTGGCTGGCGGTCTTCTTCGATGGCGGCCAACAAGTCGGAAACACCGGCGATGTTGCCGGCCAGCAGCCCGCCGTCCTCGAGCGGTTCCGGTTTGTCGAGTCCGGCCGAGGAGACGTCTTGCCAGACACGTTTCGACCGCGCGCCGGTCCAGGAAGTATCTGGCGAGTACCGGGTGCTGGGGAGATAGCCGGTCAGCATTTCGAGCACTCCGCCAGTGCCGAGAATCTGGATACCAAAGCGCGAGGGCCGGCCGGCCGCGTTGCGAACAGATTGGAAATAGCCAACGGCTTCTCCGGCCAACCCGAACATGGCCGCCACATGGTCGCCCGCCAGCGGTCCGAGCCCCTCGGCGCCGTCGACCAGGTCTTCTTTGGCAATGGGGCGCCCCCCTTGTTCGACAGTGGCGGCACACCACCGGGGCGAGCCACCCAGCACT